>DGXB01000012.1 GCA_002396205.1 Bacteroidales bacterium UBA4243 | reverse complement strand
AGGCTCATTGTCAAAGTCGAAGTCGGGACTCATAATGGTAAAGGCACGTTGACTTGGATCGACACTCTCATTACCTGTGCAATACTGATGGTTGCCGACAAGCACAAGAGCATTGTCGAAAACATCTGTTCCATCAGTGAAATAGTCAGTTGCCACTTGCTTAATCTTGCCAGAACGAAGAGTTTGTCCGTTTTCAAGAGTAGAGGAGCGAGCACCAGATGGGGCAAAAGCCGTACCTGGCTTATTATCATCATGTTTGAAATCAACTCTATCATAGTAGAAATCACCATTGCCCAAATAGACTGCTTTTCCCCAATGGGCTTTGATGGTGATGGCCGTAACGCCGTTAGGCACATAATAGAAACCGCCTTGGGCAAAGATGCGGCCACTCACGCTGTATTTGTCTTTCTTGGTGCAGTCGCGGTCGGCGAAATTGTAGCCATTCTGCCAATCTGCCACAAAGGTACCTTCCGTGCCGCCTGTAACATCTGTGATTTCCCATCCCGTCACCGCATAATCAGTGTAATTACCTGCATATTTCGTTGTCCAGTTGGTGCTGTTCGGGTTGCCAAACACGGTGTTGTAATAAGGCAGTTGCACTTTGCAATAGCAATAATCGCCGCGCAAGGTGTCCATGTCAGTGATAACAAGTGATAGTTGCACATCAGAAGCAGTGTAATGGTCACCACTTTTGACTTTGACATCCAATGTGCCCAGTTTCTTGCCTTCCCACTCATTAGCCGTGATGCGCCATGCAGCATCAGCATCCTTATTAATGGGAGAAGGGTAATAGCCTGGAGATTTCAATATGGGGAATGGTGCCTCTTCGGGGGCAAGCACCCATTTAGCCATGAGCGAAGCATCCTTTGGCACGGCCTGCACTTCGGCCGTAGTCATGGTTGAAGGCGCAGAGGGTGCACCCACCCACCAGCCGCACAGTTCGCGGTTGCTGTTGAGCAAGAAACGGAGGAACTCGTAACGGGTAAGGTAGTCGTAACGGGCTGGCCAAGAACAATTGTAATTATGAGTAGTTGCTGGGCTCTGTGCTGCGGGGGAGAATGAGCAACTATCGCTGTAAAAGTTGTAGTTGTTGATGCTGTTGTCTCCGTTATTGGTTATCTTCTCTCCTCCATAGACAGGCCAAATATTTGAACTGGTGATGTCGCCATAATACATGCAGTTAACCACCATGGTGCGCAGCTTATAATACTTGCCTCCAGATACTTGAGCGGTGCTGGCAAAAGCATTGTGGCCCACAATACCGGCGGCGCGGGCAGTGCTGCTGGTGCTGCTCACGTCGGCATAGCTGAAGCAGTTCACCACACGTGAGTCATTGCGCAAGCTGCCCACAATGCTTCCGGCACAATTCGTTGCTTCAACGCTGGGATGGTCGCCATCAAGGAAGTCTTTCGTATTAGGCAGGATGCCACAATTATAGATACGGGTATAACCCTTCGCAACACAAGCGATGGCACCCACGGTATCGGCTGAATAAGAAGCGCTACTAATATTGACTCCTTTAAGATTGACATTGCGAATCACGGCATTGTCAGCAGTGACAAAGAGCGGCTTGGTAAGACCATTTATGGTATGGCCAGCACCGTCAAATTGGCCAGAGAAAACAATATTAGCGGGGGTATATCCCGAAGCGTCAATGTTGGCCCCAACAACATAATTGCCCGTGGCGGTCATTGCGTTCAGTCCTTCCACGTCAGTAATTGTAGTGGGTGTTTGTCCGAAAACATTTTCACCCATGAAAACAGCAAAAAACGCCACAAGGAGCAGGCCCAATAAGCCTCTCCCCTGCTTTTTGCTTCCGTTATCCTTCAAAAATGCAGGAGTTTTGCCCTGCATGTTTTTGTTTCCCAATGTATTCATTTTGCTCATTTGCTCTTGTTTTTGATTGTTTGAAATATAAATACACAAACCACAACCATAGCCAATGGCTACAACTGTGATTTGGGTCTGTTGTATGATAAGAAAGGGTTATCCCTTCTCCGCTATCGTCCTGTTACGTGCCTGCGGAAGAAGATTGAGGACATCTGGCACTCGATGAAAAACCAAAAAAGCTGAAATGTCCTTCAACAAAGAAAAAGCAACTCTTTTCAAATTGATAATTATTTATTTGTAACATTTCCATAACATAATTTATTAAAAACCAATCATTTATGTATCGCCAGCGATACATAAGGAAAGGACTGCAAAAATAGCATTTTTTTCTGATATGTAGTGCTTTTATTGAATTATTTTTCCACTATCTTAGGGGGGGGGGTAAAATAATTGATTATCAATTAGTTATAAACATAGGCACACCAAAGCTGCCAAAACCATCAGCAACGGGATGATTTTGCTGCGGATGTTCTGCTCCTTGAAGCCGAAGATGCCGTAGACGAACGAAACGATCAGACGGACGCCATATAAGATAAGAGGTATGAGCACCACCACGGCAGCGTCTTGCTTCAAACCGGTAAGGTAGATGACATCGGCCACGGTGACAAACACGGCCATGGCCACGATGCCCCAACGCCACTCGAAAGGCTGCTCCTTGCGGCGTGGATACCATACAAAGAAGAACAACACGGCCATCATCAGGAAGTCGTAGATGGTGTACCACGCCTGGATGGTCGAGGGCGAGATGCTTTCCTTGCTCAGGAGGAACTTGTCGTAGACCCCGCTAAAGGCGACCAGCACCGCCGATCCAAGCAGCATATACACCCACTTGTTCGACTTGAACTGTATGCCTTCCAGCTTGCCCGAACGGTTCATGAAATAGAACGAGATGATGGCCAACACCACACCCGTACCTTGCAGCCAGGTCAGGCTCTCGCGAAAGACGATGAACATCAGGATGACCGTGATTGCCGGCCTCAGCTGGTTGACGGGACCCACGACGGTGATGGGCAAATGCTTCATGGCCGAATAGCTGAACATCCACGAGGCGAGGATAAGCGAGGTCTTGCCCAATATCAACAGGTGCTGCCTTGCGGTCAGCGGCTCGATGAAGAGCTTCTGCATGAAGTCGCCTGCGAAAATATATGGCTTGAACTGCGACAGCAGCACCAAAGGCAGGAAAATAAGCCCGCTGATCATCGTGCTGTAAAACAAAACTGGGATGATGGCATTATTGACGACGGTCTGTTTCTTGAAGATGTCGTAGAAGCCCAACAGGAAGGCCGAAACCAATGATAGAACTACCCACATGGCTCAAATCGTGTTTTGAAAATCGGCGGCAAAAGTACGGTTTTTTTGTTTTGGCAAGGCTGGCATGGTGATTTTCCGTAATTTTGCCAGCAAAACGCAACCCATGAACTGGACCGACCTTCTCTCCAACAAACGCTACGCGCAGCCGCACAAAAGCGCCGACATCCGCAGCTCGTTCCAACGCGACTACGACCGCATCATCTTCAGCAGCCCATTCCGTAGGCTACAGAACAAGACCCAGGTATTTCCCTTGCCTGGTGCACAAATGGTCCACAACCGCTTGACCCACAGCTTGGAAGTGGCCAGCGTAGGCCGCTCCATCGCCTGCCGAACGGTGGAGAAACTCGCCGACAAGCACCCCGAACTGAAAGAGCGCCAGGCCGACATCGAGACCATCGTGGCCTCGGCTTGTCTCGCGCACGACTTGGGCAACCCGCCTTTCGGCCATTCGGGCGAGGACACCATCAGCAGTTACTTCAATGATTGGAAAGGCAAAGAGTTGAAAGACAAAGTGTTGCCAGAACAATGGAGCGACCTCATTGCGTTTGAAGGCAACGCCAACGCCTTCCGCCAACTGACGCACCAGTTCACGGGACGCCGCGCCGGAGGCTTCTCGCTGACATCAGCGACTTTGGCCACCTTATTGAAATACCCCTACCCTTCCTTCGACAAAGGCGAACGCAAGAAATACAACGTCTTTTACTCTGAAATAGAAGCGTTTAAGGAAGTCGTCGAAGAATGTGGCATTCCGCGCATCGACAGTGAGCACCTCGTCTATGCCCGACACCCGCTTTCCTACATGATGGAAGCCGCCGACGACATCTGCTACCTCGTCCTCGACATGGAAGACGCACACAAACGCGGCATCGTCAGCACCGAGAAAATCGAGAGCTGCTTCGTTTCGTTCTTCAACCCGAAAAACACGAAAGACGCGAGCTTTTTCAAGCACAAGGAAGATGCCTACCGCGAAGTGACCGACGTCAACGAGCGGATGGCCTTCCTCCGCGCCATGCTCATCAACAAGTTGGTCAATTGCGCGAGCGACATCTTTTGCCGAAACTACGACAAAATCATGGAAGGCAGTTTCGAGAAAAGCCTGATTGCGCATCTGCCTGAATACGAGAAGAATGCCCTTGAGCAATGCCGTAAAGAGTCGGTTGAGCACATCTATCGTCACCCGTCGGTCGTCAAAATCGAGCTGACGGGCTTCAACGTCATCGGGTCGCTTTTGGAGGGTTTCGTCGATGCCGTACTCAACCCCAACACGCCCTACAACAAGAAGCTGCTCTCGCTCATCCCCGAACAGTTCATGGTGGCAACCGACGACACTTATACCCGAGTCCAGTCCGTCATCGACTTCATCTCCAACATGACCGACCTCTACGCCGTAAAACTCTACAAAGACTTAAGCGGAATCGACTGATGAAAAGGACTTTAGCCATCTTGCTTTTGATGCTGTCCGGCTTGTTTTCGCAAGCCCAAGACACCCTTCCGCTGCGAAACTCGAAATCGTACCTCATCGTCAAGGAGGGCGAAAAAGACAGTGCTTACTTGGCCGAAAAATGCCGACAAGCAGGACTCGACATGGGTATTGAGGTGTTGGCCAACCGCATCCCCACCAACAGCAAACTCGTTTCGCCCAGGCCGTCGGAACACCTGCTCCGCCAAGGTGCTTTGCGTTTACTCTTGCCCCTCGACGACAAGGACACCGAGTTTGCCGTCTACCGTTCGGAGCTGTTCGACCAACCCGCCACCATCAATGTCCTGCTCATCGACGACGAACTGATCACCTACCGAAGCACCGAACCCTCGACCCACATACACATGTTCTACAACTGCACACGCGGCGCATTCGGCACGAAAAAGTCGGCCCACTCCAAGGATGCCGTCGTCTACAAGCTTTGGGACACCCCGCAACGCGCCCTCCTCCCCGACTTGGAAATCCAAGACCAAATGGCCCAAAAAGAGGCACAGCGATTGGCTAAGACAAATTACACATTATTGATTTTCAACGACCTGAAAAGTTATGCCTACAACGAATATGGCGACACAGCCATCGGCCATTTCCTCGACACAATGCGAAAATACAATCCCGACAAGCTCCTGCAAGCCGACCTGCTCACTCCTAATTCGTGGCACTACCTCAGCCGTGTCAACGAAAACCAACTCTGGAACGTCTCGATGCGCACCAAAATCGTGGAAACGCTTACCGAAAAGCAAGAGTTCTTCCGCAAGACACAGATGACGTGGATGATCGGCAACTTCCATGTTGTAGCCGCCGACAAATACCAAAGAGCCACCTCCATCGAGGAATTGGAGTGGTTCCTTTCCAAATCAGCCGCCTTCGACGCGGGTTTCGGCCTCATTTTCAGTGCGGAAACGATGAAAAAACACGGCCTGACCGACGAAATGCTTGACGCCATCAACATTTGGGAAACCCTTCGTTTGTCGGGCGCATTCAGCGAGGAACAAAAGGAACAGTTCAAGGACCCATACGAGAATTGGCATATCGAAAAGGCTGAAGATTCAAGCTATCTCCTTTATCCTCAGTATGTTTCGAGAGGCTATCTTTGCAACTTCAAAGACGACAATTGGCAGTGGAGCACTCCGTTCAAAGGCCGTTTTTCCCTCCGCATCGAAGTGGTAGGCAAGGGCAGCATCAGTGAGCTGGAACTTCGCACGCCCAACGGCATCCTTTATTTCCCTTGCACCGTCAAGGCGGGACAATATCTGGTTTATGATTTTGACGGCACGGCCTATGTCACCGACGCAAATTTCAACAAGATGGAAGAAGTCGTCCCGCAAGGCGTTTCAATACTCGACGAAGGCCCGTCGGAAGTGACGTTCAAGTGCACGATGATAAAAGAGAAAGAAAAACAACCTGAAGTGACGCTGAGATACATCACGCGCGGCAAGCCCGATATAGTCCCGTAGGGACGACAGCCAATAAGCAGGCGACGTGAGTCCCTGCCAGTCAAACGTCAAGCCACAAAGTCCCGTAGGGACGACAGCCAATAAGCAGGCGACGTAAGTCCCTGCCACCAAACTAAAACAATCAACATATAATCGGCTGCCGCAGTGCGACAGCCCTACAACAGAACAACTCCAATGTCCCATCCCCTCGAATCCCTCTACCTCCAGTCCGACCTCCTCCGCAAGGAATACGAATACGAAAAGGCCGAATACCTCGAAGCCGTCAAGCGTGCCCCGATGAACGGCGACGTGGCCGAAGGCGACTGTTGGTACCCCATCCGCTTGGGCAACACTTCCTATAACATTGCCAACCAATTGGTTGTGGATGTTTATTACGACGGCGCACAGCCCGAAGACACGAGCAGCGACTTCGAGCCAGGCAAGATCGTCAACTTCTTCAGCATCGAGAACGGACAGATGCGCGTGCTCAACTTCAACTGCACCGTGAGCCGCGTCCAAGACTACCGCATGGAAATAGCAGTGAGCAGCCGTAACATCCTGATGGCTCTGGAAAACTTAGCCTCGCGGGGCAAAATCGGTGTGCTGTTGGGCATCGACGACTACTCCTATCAGGTGATGCAGAGCAGCCTCAGGCAGGTAAGGGAACGCACCGACGAGGATTTCGTCAACCTGCGCAACGTGCTCATCGGCGACAAGCAACCCACCTTCCGCGACCTGCACACGAACCGCATCCCTTGGCTCAACGCGAGCCAAAACGCCGCCGTCAGCAAGGTGCTCAACGCCCGCGAGACGGCCATCGTGCACGGTCCGCCCGGCACAGGCAAGACCACCACCCTCGTGGAGGCCATCAGCGAGACCCTGAAACGCGAGACGCAAGTGTTGGTCTGCGCCCCAAGCAATGCTGCCGTCGACTGGATCAGCGAGCAGCTCTATCGGCGTGGAATTTCCGTTTTGCGCATCGGCAACCCATTAAGGATCAACGATGTGATGATGGAATGTTCCTACGAATACCGCTATGGCAACCATCCCGACTATTTGGAGCTGTTCAGCGTGCGCTCGTCGTTGCGCGAAATCAAGAGTCGCCCCAAACTCGGCGACAAGGAGCACAACCAAATCCGCAAGTTGCAGCACCGCGAGATGGAGCTGGAAGTGAAAATCCGCGAAGAGCTGTTTGCCACCTCGGGCGTCATCGCCTGCACCCTCATCGGCAGCGCCCACCACTTGATGGAACGCCGCCACTTCGGCACCGTCTTCATCGACGAGGCCGCACAAGCCCTCGAAGCCGCCTGCTGGACGGCCATCCTCAAGGCCGATCGCGTCGTCCTCGCCGGCGACCACCAGCAGTTGCCGCCCACCGTGAAATGCAAAGAGGCCGGTCGCGAAGGCTTGGAACGCACCTTGATGCAGATAGTGGTGAAAAGCAAGCCCTCGTGCGTCACCCTTCTCGACGTGCAATACCGTATGAACCGTGACATTATGGAATTTTCCTCGCGGCAGTTCTACCACGGCCAGCTGAAAGCCGACCCTTCCGTGGCCGACCGCGTGGTCTCCCCCATCGACAAGCCGCTGATGTGGGTCGACACGTCGCGATGCGACTTCGGCGAGCAGCAATGCCGCAGCCTCAGCCGTAGCAACCACGAGGAGGCCAAACTCCTGATGAAGACCCTGATGGACTACGTAAAGCTCATCGGCATGGAACATCTCTTGCGGGAGCAGACCGACTTCGGCATCATCTCGCCTTACAAGGCACAAGTCAGGCTATTGCGCAAATACATGAGAAACAACAAGATGCTCAAGCCCTTACGCCACCAGATCACCATCAACACGGTCGATGGTTTCCAAGGCCAGGAACGCGATGTGATCCTCATCAGCCTCGTGCGCGACAACGCAAGCGGCAACATCGGCTTCCTCAACGACTTGCGCCGCATGAATGTGGCCATCACCCGCGCTCGGATGAAACTCATTGTCTTCGGCAACGCCGAGACGATGGGTAAGACGAAGTTTTATGAGAAGTTAGTGGAATACTTCCAAGAGCGCGGCGATTTTGTCACCATCGAGCCTGACGACATGCCACCGACATCGTAAAAAGCCGGCAACTTGCGCCACCGGCTTTCTTCAAAAGTTTATGAAAAGGAAACGTTTATTCTTCCTTGCGCCTCTTGGCGACGAGGTAGGCTCCGCCGAGGCCGAGCAGCACGGCGATGCCGCTGCCCACAGGCGTTTCGTCGGCGTCTTGGTTTTCGGGCAGGCCGTGATTCGGCAGCATCGGGGCACCCGTGGTTCTCATGCCGTTGTTGTAGTAGCCCATGCCGTAGTATTCCTCGTCGACCATGCCGCGTTGGAACAGGCCGCCGCCTTGGTTGTTGTTGTCGGCAAAGGTCGTCAGGCTCAGGCCGAGGAGGATTGCGATTGTCAATGTTAGTTTCTTCATTTTATTATCGTGTTTGTTTTGTTTGTTTTCTTGTTTTGTTGTAATATTTGTGAGGCTTGTAGGGCTGTCACACCGTGGCAGCCGCTGTTTTGGTTGCCAATATAGCGGCTGCCGTATTACAACAGCCCTACAAGAATCCTTTTTATCTCACCACCACCTTCTGCACCTTCACGTCGTCGCCGCTGACGAGGCGGAGCATGTAGACACCGGCAGGTTGGTCGATGCAGATTTCAGCGTTGCCGTTGACGGTCTCGCTGCTGAGCACGCGGCCCATCACGTCGATCACTTGCAGCGTGGCACGACCTTGGTTGCTGACGACCCATTCGCTGCCGTTGAAGAAAGCGAAACTGGGTTCGCAAGCGTCCCCGCTTGCAGCGTCGGCACCAAACACCAAGCGGAAGCGCGAGGCATAGTCGGTGGTTTTGGCGGTGAAGGTGTAGGTCGCTGAGCCTGTCGAAGCGCCGGCCAGCAAGTCGACATCCGCGCCCGTCATGTTGTCGATAAGGTGCAGGTAGTCCATCTCCACGTTCTCCACGTCGAAGCTGAGCATGTAGGTGCCGTCCTTCTCTGCCTTGAAGTTGAGCGGCATTTCGCCTTGGGCGGCGCTACGCACCACGGCAAACTCCTTGTCGCCTTGCGGGATGCTCAACTTGGTGCTGTTGGCGTTGAGTTGGAACTTGGCGAGCGTGTTGCCTTCGCCGAAGCGCACCATGGCACGGTCGATGAGCATGCCTTCGTTGTTGCTGGCATTGACGTTGATGCCGCTTTCCCTGGGTTGTTCACGCGTGAAGCTTATCCTACCCGCTTCCGCCACTTGCACGAAAATGCCCTCGCAAGGATGGATGGGTTGGCTGGCTAAGGCTTCCATCAATTCGGTGCCTTGCGGGTTCATGCGGTAATAGGCTTGGTTGATATAGGCATCGTAGGTCCAAGGATTGCCAACGAGGTTAAAGCCCTTGAATGAAGCACTTTCATCATACTGCACATTATAACCACCGAAACTCTGATTCAAATATCCTTCAATTTCCACAGTAGTACCATTCTTGTTGGCATAGAGCACGCCTTGACCGCGATTCCACCGTGGATTGTCTCCGTCTATTTTGAAGTTTCTCCATTCATCATTCTCGCTTTGGCTGAAGGAATAAAGGTCGTAATCGCCATTGTCGACAAGGTTATGGATTTTTCTGTTCTCGGCATAGACATTGTCATGGAGTATCGGGCATGAAAGCAAATACCAGTTCCCTGTACCTTCACCATAGCCGACAATGTTTTTGCGCATAGTGCCCATGAACTGATGATTATTATTATAAATCACTTGGGCACCATCGTCAATGATAAACAGTTTTACTCCATTGGCTCCATTACCATTATTAATTCGTTTGTCACCCATATCCAGCACTGCGCCAGCGGCCACAAGCGTTGGTCCGCCTATACGGAGACCTTCTTCACCGCCGCCATACGTTTGTACGCCGACGAACACCATGGTGTAAAGTTCCTCCTCGCCTGCCTTCTGGAACAAAGGCCAATACCAAATGTCGTTACTATTGAGCATGGTGGCACCCGTCTCATAAACGCCATAATCCACATAGTCTCCGCAACGGTTTTCCGTGCCTCTCGACCAGCCGACAAACGAATAGCCTTCGGGCGCAGCCATCGTCATATCATACAAGGGGCCGGAATGTGCGTATGTGCCTTCAAGGACGTTCGACTGGAGATAGGAACCCGCGTAGGAATAGTAACGAAGCTGGTACATTCTGGTGTAATACACCTCTACATGCACCTCTTCGTTGGGCATGGTGAAATCGACATAGCTTGTGTTGTCAGAATTGTCGCCACCTGTTGCCGAAAGATAATGCCTCTGGTTTTGGTCGTCAATGGTAAAGACACCTACGCCTGAATATCGGTAGAAAATTTCGTTGTTCGCTCCCGTCGTCAAAGTAGTCGGGAAGATCATTTCAATTTGGGTGCTATGCATATAAGCACCGCTATATTGGCTCGTTGTAGTCAGCGTAACGACCGGCAAATATTGCTCGTCTGGATTCGTCTCGTTTTGGATCACAGGGCCGTAAATCACGTTGTGCGGGCGATAGACGGTGATGTCGTTGGCCGAGCGGGGCAGAAGTCTGACGGTCTGCGAACCATCGGTGTTTTTCACGAAAAGGCCAGTTACGTCAACATCATTGGCCGGTGCCACATCCGTATCGAAACAAGGGTCAACCACTGTTTCGTTTGCATTATATTGAGAAATGGTGAAAACGCCATTGGCATCCACATCATTAACATAGGCACCTGCCACCTTGACGACCATGTTTTCCTTGCAGCTCCAAATCCAAGTGTGGCTATTATCGTCGGCCATGTTCATGTTCTCGTTCAACTCGGCGAGGGTCTTTTCCAAAGGCGCAATCGTGTTGCCTTGGCTCATCACCTGAAGCAACGCAACATTGCGCATCGTCAGCTGTTCTTTCCCATCGACGGTTTCAACATACGGTATACCTCTCACGATGATTTCGTCGCCCACGGCGAGTTGCATGAAGTCGTCCACATTCACGAAGTTGCTGCGAAGCAACATCATGCCGTTAGCATTGTCCTGCAAATAAATGGCATTGGCATCCACAGTCCTGAAACTGACCACGCCTTTGGCGTTCGTAGGTTCTTGTGTCTGGTCGTATTTGGCACTATAGCGAACGGAGGCTATGTTTCCCCATTGGTATTCATACGTCTTTTTGAAGAACTTGGTGTCGTACTGACCCGATATGTGGTTTGCATCGTAGACAATCCAATGTTCTTTGCCATAGGTATTGTCAACGGCCAAATAATAGCCATTGCGATAGAGATAATGTTGGGCTTCACTATTGGGTCGGGTAGCCAATACGAAATCACGGTTTTCAGTGCCCGAACCAATAGTCACGCCTTCCGAAGCCGAATGTTTCAGATATTCGTTCCTGCCAACAGGCTTGAAATAGTACTTGCCTTGGTGGCGGTTGAGCGTCCATCTATAGTTGCTGAGCACTTCACCGTATGTTCCGTTATTGATGGATTTGATGCGGCAAACCCCTACGCCTTGATTCGCGTCATACAATTCAGTCGTCGCTCCGGCAACGGCTTGTTCCCAACCGACCGTACTCATGGCATTTTCCATGGAATAGTATTGGTAGCCTGCCATGCCGACAATGACAAACTCATCGCCAGGAAGGATGTCCTCCAAGTCGGTCTCATACCATTTTTCAGTCACATAGCTCGGCGCTCCCACATAATCAACCGTGACGCCTTGGCAATAAAGCGCTCCAGCCGTCGAGGTGATACGAATCTTCAACACTTCACCCGATCCGATGACATGATTGGCATCGTCTCCGTTCATCTGGATGTCAATGTCGTGATAGCACTCTTCGCTATAGGTTTTGTTGGGCCACGACGACCTGAAAGCACCATTGTTGATGTGAGCCAAATCAAAGTAAACTTGTTGGTTCAAATCTCCCACATAGACCTGCACTGTGCCCCAAGCATTTTGGCCCGGCATCATATCCAGCTTGATACCCTTAATGGCGTGGTCAACATAGCCGCTCAGTTGAAGCTCGAGATAATAGTTCTCGGAAGCATTATAGGGAATTTCATTATAGTTGAAAGTCCCTGTTTGGTTTGAAACAACCGTAAGGCTGCTTCCCTGGGGCGGGCAGGTATAGACTTGCGTAGCGCCAGTTGCGTCGAAACTATACACGTCGCGCGTGGTGGAGATGAGCGTTTCGGGGTCTTGGTGGATGGTCAGGTAGTCGCCATCAAGCCAATTCTCGGATGCTCCCATGACGTTGTCGTTGGCATCGTAGGCCCAAACGGAAAGGCATACGGTACGCCCGACGGCCAAAGAATTGCCTTGGCAGTTGTAATGGATCTCGTAGCCATCGTTAGTTTCCACGAAATCGAGTGTAAGCCAGTTGAACTTGAGTTCGCAATCGCCTTCAGGGGTTTTCACCTTCCAATGGTCGACACCCGACAAGTTGTTGCAAACCAACGGGATGGTGCCGCTTTGGGCTCCAAAGGCAAGCTCCAATTGATTGTTTTCGCCAAAGCTGATGGAGGCCTTGCCCAACTGGGTGATTTCGATGGGGGCGGAATAAACGTTTTGGTTATTAGCAGTCACGACTTCGATTCGCGCATAAGTCGTGCGATTCTCCGAACTTGTATTGATTGTCTCAAAACTGGCGAACAAATTGTATCCATTGTTTTCATTCGAAGTCGTGGTTATGGTCAGCCAACAATCAGTTTGCTCTACTTGACAAGTTGCGTCCGTATATTGCTTGACAGTGATGCCGCCTTGTGGGGTGAAGTTGTAGCACGTCGCACCCGTCATGCGGAAACCTTCAGCCACCGACTGGGAAAGGGTAATATAATAATCACCCACCACGATGCAAGGATCGGTCGTCAACATGAAATGAGGTTGTATCTTGATGTCGTAGGCAGGCATGATGAAACTATTGCCGATGATTTCCACGGAGTTGTCGGCCACCCATTCGCCATCTTCTTCCTTGAACACGGTCCAAACGCCAGTGCCAACATAGTCTGAGCTGAGTTGCGTCGCCAGAGTGACCTCAGTGCCTGCGGTGTGGTCATAGCCTTGATAGCACACGGCATAACCTCCGGTTTCTTCCATGATGGTAATGTGATAAGTCGGATCCGTCACCGTTCCCGTCAGGTTGATGACCACATCGGTAGCGCGTTCGGCGCCTAACGTGAGGACGCCGCTGTAGGCGCCACGTTCCAAGCCGGGCTTCAGGCGCACGCCCAAAGTGAAGCCGAAATATTGCGGGTCTGTGCTTTGAACGCCAACGTATTGCCCGTTCCAAGTGATGGCATCCGGGTCGGTGACTTGGCAAAGCTCGAAGTCGGTTGAGTTCACTTCAGCCCAAATGGCAGAATTATTGCCAGGATTTTGGACGCCAAACCATAAAAAATTTCCTTCGGGGTCGGGGTCGCCATAGCCGTTGTAGAACGCCATCGGAGTGGTCCCCACCATGATGGTAGGCTGCACGCCATTAGGCACAAACGATGCTTCAATCAGCAGATCGTAGGCGGGCATTTGGAAAGCATACTCGTGATCGTCGTAGGGACCTAACGGCCCAAAATCAATATCATCACCATTCACTTCTTCATGGTTGCTTTTCTTATAGAAAGCAAAGGATTGAAAGCGATAGCCAGAGACTGGATGTACATCCATAGAAACCACACCCCCTGCCACGACATCATGTGAAGGGTAAACGGCCACCCAACCGTGAGGATTGAGGCCATAGTCAAACTCGATGTTGTAGGTCGGGGCCGTCACCGTTCCCGTAAGCGTGATGGAGGCCGAAACGGTGCTTCCATTCACTGTCGCCGTAAGGGTGACGACATCCGAGTGGGTGCTGCCTTGCTCATGGCCAGGCTTCAGGCGAACGAGGAAATCAAATCCAAACCAATACTGATCAGTGTTGGTGGCCGTGAATTGGGTAAGGTTGGTCCATGAGTTTTGGCTTGATTGCAAGTACCACAGCTCGAAGTGGCTGTCTTGGCCTTGGCCCAATCTGACGGTCACATTGTTGCCTTCGCCAAGGTTGGCGCAACTGACATTGACATTTTGTCCCTCAGGGGCCTCATTGCCAACGCCATAGCTGAAACTCAAACTAGGCTCCGATAGGTTAGTAAATGTAATCGATTGTCCCTTGACCTTCCCCATCGGGCCGACCAAGCCGCCGAGCAGCACCAAGGCTGCCAGCAAAAATGTAAACTTTTTCTTCATAGTGTTATGTGTTTTGATTGTTGTTTGATGCAATGCTATTATTCCACTTGCAAAAATCAAAACAAAAACCCGACCTGCGTTCCGTATTAATACGGAATTTGAAGGGCTTCAGCTTCAAGAATGAAGATTTTCACTCCGTCAGCCCATGGCGGAAGGCGTAGTTGATCAATTCCTTCGTGGACTTCAACCCGAGTTTGAGGAAAATGCGTTCCTTGTGGGTCTCAACGGTGCGCTTGCCGATATGCAACCTCTCCCCTATCTCATTAGCGGTCAACCCTTTGGCACACAGCTTGATAACTTCGATTTCGCGTTCCGAAAGCTCCTCGACATCGCTATCCACATCGTGCCTCATCGCTTGGCCAAAGATGGCTTCGATGCGCTGCTTCAGTTCGTCGGGCTTCACGTTCTTGTTGATGAAGCCTTCGATGTGCTCCTCCGACATGCGCAACACGGCGGGGTGCACCACCTCGCCCGAGAGCAACAGCACCTTCAGCCCTGGGCAGTAGGTGTCGACGGCACGCATCACGTCCTTGGCGGTGCCGTCGGTGAGGAAAAAGTCGAGCAGCATCAGATCGATGTCGTGGCTGTGGGCCTTGAGGTAGTCGACGGTCTGCTGCACGTTATCCGTCTCGGCCACCACCTCGCAGTCGACCCCGGAATAGCGCAACGCCATCTTCAGCCCGACGCGATAGATGGGATGGTCGTCGACAAGCAAGACCCTGATGGTATGTCCGTTGTTCGTCATCATTGCGCTTTCTTTATCGTGAAACTCACCGAGGTGCCTTGTCCCTCTTGGCTCTCGATGGTGATTTTGCCACCGTTGCGGCTGAGCAGCTGCTGGCTCACGAAGAGGCCGATGCCTGTGCCCACCTCGCCTTCGGTGCCTTGCGAGTAGGGCGCGAAGCCCTTGAGCAAGAGCGTCATGCGCTCCTTAGCGATACCCCTGCCGTGGTCGGTCACGGTCAGTCGGTAGCAATGTGCTTCTTCGGTGGCCGTGATGTTCACAATGCCTTGTGGATAAGAGAACTTCACCGCGTTGGAGAGCAGGTTTTGCAGCACTGTGCGCACGGCTTTTTCGTCGTCGAAGGCCATCCATTCGGCAGGCACTTCGTTGGCGACGGACAGGCCTTTCAGACGGACTTGCAGCGACAGCTCCTGCACCACCTCGTCAACCAACGCGCTGAGGCCGAAGGGCGCAGGCTCGCTACTGAGACCGCCCATCTCGTTGCGCACCCAATAGATGATGTTTTGCAGCTTGTCCTTCAGGTCGTCGGTCGACATTTTCAAGGCCTCGATGTTCTCCTTGATTTCCTCCTTGGGCATGTCCTCGTAATGCTCGCAAGTCATGTCGAGCAGTTGGGCCTGCGACACGACGGGCGTCTTGATGTCGTGGGCGACGACAAAGAGCAGCTGGTCCTTCATCTCGTTGCGGCGTTTGCGCAGGAAAGCCACACGAAGCCCGATGATGAGCAGCACAAGCAGCAGCAAGGCCACCGCCACCGATAGCGACAAGAGCCGGCGGCTTTGTCGGTTTTTCTCCTGTTGCAAGGCCAATTCGTGTTCTTTCTCCTCCATCTTGTATTTCACCTCGAAGTCGCGGATGAGGGCTTGTTGCTCCTTATTATATATGGAGTCCTTGAGGGCGGCACTTTGGGTGAAGTAGGCCAAAGCCCGCTTGGGCTGGCTGTCCTTGGTGCACTCGTAGGCACCGCGAAGGGCTTCCATCTCAAACTCGCCGAAGTGGTTCGCTTGGGCCAACGAAAGTGCATCAAGATACTCTCTTTCAGCGTTTTCGTTCTGGCCAAGTTTCAGCTTCACATCGCCTTTCAGCAGGTGGATGGCGGCGAGCATGTAGGGGTCGTTGAGGGTGGTGGCCAACTGCAACGCGGCATCCAAGTTATGGTTGGCGTCGTCGGTGCGGCCTGCCTCGAAACAGGCCTTCGCCAAACCCGTCAGCCGACTTGCAACCTTGTTGGGTTCGGCGCCATAGCGTTCCGAATAGTCCAGCGACTGCTCCAAAAAGCTGATGGCATCGTCGATCTTTTCCTGTGGGTTTGGGTCGTCGTTGTCGGCTTGCGCCAAACGCACCTCGGCGAGGTTCTGATAGTAGGTGGCCAAGTCGAGGCAGCGCAGCGAGTCTTGGTTGTATTGCGGCAAAAAGCCCGGGTCGTCGTCATTGACCGAGGCGATGCAGCGGTTCCACATCTCTTCAGCCTGGTCGTATTCCCCCATTTCGAGGTACATCACAGCCATGTTGTTGAGAATGTACCGTTTGTTGACCTTCGCCATCGGTCCGCCGATTTGGTCCATCGTTTCGCTACAAAGGTTGTAGTTGCGGATGGCCTCCTCGTATTGCCCCATACGCTGGTAGGCATTGCCCAAGGTCATGTAGCAGCCTGCCATGTCCATGAGGTTGTTGCGGCTGCGGTAGAACTCAACGGCAGCCTCGGCAAAACCTACCGTCTTGTCGAAGTCGTCCTCTTCCAGATAACGTATGAGTTCCGCCTTGACGGAATCGGGGTCGGCGTGGTCGTCAATCAGGTTGTCATAACCCACAAAACACAGTACGAAGAGCAAAACACGAATCATTTTATCATCGAATTATGGCGCAAAAATACAAATTTTCGACAATGTGCCATTCCATTATTTTTCACCATAAATGATGATATTGTGTGTGACGATACCTTATTAATTGTGAGTCCTACTGCATACATAAAAGTCGTATTTTTGCGCGTCGAAAACACCAGAACGAAATGACAACCCTCGATAGACTTGAAATCGGCCAGACTGCCCGCATCATGACGGTGGGAGGCGAAGGACAACGCCGCCAGCACTTCTTGGACATGGGACTCATCCCCGATGCCACAATCAAACTCGTGAAATTCGCGCCCCTCGGCGACCCCATGGAAATCATGGTGCACGGCTATGCACTCACGCTTCGCAAAGCCGATGCCGCCCTCATCGGAGTTGAACCCTGCAACTCCTCCAACGAGCCCGAAGGCACTGACCATCAAGACAATGAACAACTCTATATCACTGCCTTGCACGACCACAACGCCCACCCAGGCCTTGGCGAGGAAGGCATCTATCACGACAAGACCCACGAGCACCCACTGCCCAAAGGCACCAAGCTTACTTTCGCCCTTGCCGGACAGCAGAACTGCGGCAAGACGACCCTCTTCAACCAACTGACGGGGGCCAACCAACATGTCGGCAACTTCCCAGGTGTCACCGTCGACCGCAAGGACGGCGTCATCAAAGGCCATCCCGAGACCTCGGTCACCGACTTGCCGGGCATCTACTCGCTCTCGCCTTACACCAACGAAGAAGTGGTGTCGCGCGAGTTCATCATGCAACAGAAGCCCAAAGCCATCATCAACAT
>DGXB01000001.1:12839-13786 GCA_002396205.1 Bacteroidales bacterium UBA4243 | reverse complement strand
CTTGAAGGCCTCGAACGACCCGAATTGCTGGCCGATCCATTGTGCAATCACACCTGTAGGCTTGTTGTCGGCCTTCGGAGCGCGGAATTGCAGGAAGTACATGTTGTGGTTCAGGATTTGTCCGGCATTGTTGAACACGCCACCTTCGGCGGTCTTCACAATCTCCTCAAGCGGCATGTCCTCGTATTTCGTGCCTTCGATGGCAGCGTTCAAATTGTTGACGTATGCCTGCAAGTGTTTCCCATGGTGGAAGCCAATCGTCTCCTTGCTGATGACGGGCTCCAAAGCGTTTGCCTCGTAAGGCAATTGGATAAGTTGGTATTTCATGATTATTGCGTATTGATGTGGGTGCAAAGATAGAAAAAAAGTGGGACTCGGCAATAGGAGTCCCACTTTTTTTACTGGTTCATGTACATCTGGTAAAGTGGCGAGTTAGGCTCGCTCTTCAGACGCTTCAGGGCGCGGTCGCGGATCTGGCGCGTGCGTTCCCTCGAAATGTCGAGCTTCATGGCGATTTCTTCCAGTGAATACTCGCGCGAGGTGCCGAGGCCAAAATACATGCTGATGATGGTGCGCTCCTTCTCACTGAGCATATCGAGCGAGCGGCGAATGGCATGGCTCGTCGATTCCTGTTCCACCACCGAGTCGGTCTTGGTCTCGTCCTCGTTGACGTAGACATCCAGGAAGTTGGCATCGTCCTCGTCGTCCAAAGGCGCGTCGGTCGAAACGGCACGCGAATTGAGACTCAGCAACTGGTCCACCTTGTCCTCGGGCATGTTGACCTCTTCGGCGATCTCCTTCAGTGTGGGCCGACGTTCCAGCTTCTGCTCGAGCTGCGAGACGGCCTTCTTCACCTTGGCCAAAGCCCCCACTTGGTTCATGGGCAGGCGGATGATGCGCGCCTGTTCGGCCACGGCCTGCAAGATGCTCTGGCGAATCCACCACAC
>DGXB01000001.1:0-12756 GCA_002396205.1 Bacteroidales bacterium UBA4243 | reverse complement strand
GAGATGAACTTGAAGCCACGTGTCTCATCGAAACGCTGCGCAGCCTTCACCAAGCCAAGGTTGCCTTCATCGATAAGGTCTTGAAGGCTAAGACCTTGGTTTTGATACTGTTTGGCCACCGAAACGACAAAGCGTAGGTTGGCCCTGACCAATTTGTCCAACGCAGCCTGGTCGCCGGCCTTGATGCGTTGCGCCAACTCGACCTCCTCGTCAGTGGTCAGCAACGCCTCTTTCGCAATGTCGGAGAGGTACTTGTCCAAAGTCCCCGTGTTGCGGTTGGTGATCTGTTTTGAAATCTTCAGTTGTCTCATTTCTTCAAATCTTTTTATTGTTTTACATTTCCGTTAGTTTTCTTCTCTCTCATCATACCAATCTCCTCTTTTTGATTTTAGCATAATCTTTCCGACTGGGAGAGACCGAGGTTCGTCAATCTCTCCCAATCTAAACTTAAAATCCTATCAAAAACCGTACCGAAATTTCTGGTTTTCAAGAAAAAGTGATACTTCTTTGCAATTTTTAGTTGAAATAGAAGTTCACCACCATGCCGTTCGGGTAAACACCTTCCATGCTGGTGCGACGCGAACGGTTGTTCTTCAACGCACTCTCCAAATCGGTCTTGCTGTTCACGGCATTCCCGTTGACCTTAGTGATGACAAAGCCTTCGGTGATGCCCGAACCCATGAAGCGACCTTGACGGATTTCAACGATCTTCAAGCCGCTCTTGATGTTGAGGCGGGCCTTGTCGTTCTGGTTGACGGGTTGCAGCATCAGGCCAAGGTCGGAGTTGAAGAAGCTCTCACCATTCTTGACCACGTCAATGTTACCCGCTTCATTGAGTAACGTCAGCTCATAGTGATGATGGCTGCCATGACGGTTCACTTCCACATCCACCTTGTCGCCAGGACGATATTGGCCAACGGACTCACGAAGTTGCGTGGTGGAGTTCACCTTCTTGCCAGCAACAGAGGTAATCACATCGCCAGCCTTGATGCCTGCCAATTTGGCAGCGCCGCCTTCGGTCACTTCGGCGACATACACGCCTTCAATGTTTTCCAAGCCTTCCTTCTCGGCCAACTCTTGGGTCAGCTCAGCGATTTGCACACCAAGATAACCGCGTTGGGTGGTGCCATAAAGCAACAGGTCGTCGACCACCTTACGCACGATGTTGGACGGGATGGCAAACGAATAGCCTTCGTAAGAGCCTGTGTGCGAAGCGATAGCCGCATTGATGCCGACCAATTCGCCTTTGGTGTTCACCAAAGCGCCACCACTGTTACCAGGGTTGACGGCAGCATCGGTCTGGATGAACGATTCCACCGATGTACCTTCACCCAAAATGCTGAGGTTACGCGCCTTGGCACTCACGATACCCGCCGTGACCGTTGAAGTCAGGTTGAAAGGATTACCCACGGCCAGCACCCATTCGCCGATGCGGACATTGTCGGAATCGCCAAAGGTAAGGTACTGCAAGTCATTAGCTTCCACCTTGATAAGAGCCAAGTCGGTGGTGGGGTCGGTGCCAATAATGGTAGCGGTCTTTTTCACCTTATTATTAAAGGTGACTTCCACCTCATCGGCGCCTTCAACGACGTGATTGTTGGTGACGATATAGCCATCGGGGGTCAGGACAACACCCGAACCATAGGCCACCATCGTATTGTTGCGCGTTTGACCCGGATAGCCGTAAAGCTGGCCGAGCAAGGCACCGAAGAAGTCGTTGTATGTGTTGCTTTGTCTCACAACCTTGGTCATGATATGCACCACAGCATCGACACTGCGCTCGGCGGCGTCAACAAAGTCGGGCGTGTTTTCGGTCGGCAGGAAAGCCGCACGCTGTACTTGGGGTTGCTGCTGCACCTGCTCCACTTGCGTGACAGGCTGTTGCTCAGCTTGTTCTGTCGCTTCGTTTGTCGGTTGGGTTTGGTTTCCACACGATGCCAGCACCATCATTCCAGCCAGCATCCAAATCATACTCACTTTTCTCATCTTATCTCAATTTTATGGTTTCTTTACTTCTTTATAGTCTCATTAATGCCATTTTTCAACCTTTATTGCACCAAAATGCGTATTTTTGTCGAAAATTTTGGCGGATAAAGGCAATCAAAATGCGTGCCAGCCTGCCGACAAACGAAGAGTTTTCAACGAATTGGAGCAAATGTTCATCAAAAACGAAACGATAACGCTGCGCCCTGCCGAGCCGGAAGATGCCGAGCAGATTTTCCTTTGGGAGAACGACCGCGATGTGTGGCGCGTGAGCGGAACGCATGCCCCCTACTCTCGCTTTCAGATCGAGCAGTTCCTGTTGGGCGACAACGACTTGCTGGCCAACAAGCAGCTCCGTCTGATGATTGACCTGACGGAAAACGGTCAAACCGTCGGCTGCATCGACATCTACGACTACGACGGCTTCAACCAACGCGCCTGTTTGGGCATCCTCGTCGACAAGGCACACCGCAGGCAGGGCTATGCCAAAACCGCGCTTGCCTTGAGCATCGAATACCTTTTCCGTGACCTATTGCTCCACCAAGTGCATTGCACCATCGACGTGTTGAACACCGAAAGCCAACAACTGTTTGAAAGCCTTGGCTTTGCCCTTTGCGGACGGCGAAAGGAATGGATAAGGACGGCAAAGGGATTCATTGACGAACTGGAATACCAACTTTTGAAATAGATTTGAATATGGTCAAAATACAAACCACCCTACCCGACGAGAAAAAAGGCAAGAAGAAAAGCAAAAAGAAAAGCGGCAAACGCGCCTCTTTCACCGTGTTATTAGTGCTTGGCATCTTGTTGGTCTTTGCGGCTGCCTTCGGCTTCTGGCTCTATAAGACCGTCATGTCGCCCAATGTGCAGACCGCTGATGGAAAACCCGTTGAGCTGTTCATCCCCACCGGCTACGACTACGAACAGATAAAAAAGCGCCTCTCCAACGCACAATGTCTCGTCAACGAGAAGAGTTTCAACTGGGTAGCCAACAAAAAGGAACTGCCCGCCAACATCCATCCTGGACGCTACATCGTGAATGACGGTATGAGCAACAACCAATTAGTCAACATGTTGCGTGGCGGCCTGCAAACGCCTGTCAAGGTGAAGTTCAACAACATACGCGACATCGACCAATTAGCCGGACGTATCGCCTCGCAAATCGAAGCCGACTCTGCCTCCATTTCCGCAAAGCTGCACGACCAGCAGTATATCAACCAATTAGGCTTCAACAAATACACCATCCCAGCCCTCTTCCTGCCCGACACATACGAGTTTTATTGGAACACCGATGCCGAGGGCTTTGTCGTCCGCATGTTCCAGGAATACAACAAGTTCTGGACTGAGGAACGCAAACAACAGGCCCAAAGCAAAGGTCTGACACCTGTGCAAGTCAGCACCTTGGCCTCCATCGTCAACAAGGAGACCAACATGACCGACGAGATGCCGCGTGTGGCAGGCGTTTACATCAACCGGCTGAAGAGCAACTGGTTGCTCCAAGCCGACCCCACCCTCATCTTCGCCTGGAACGACTATACGATACGCCGTGTACTCGACCGCCACAAGGAGATCGAGTCTCCCTACAACACCTATAAATACATTGGCCTGCCTCCAGGACCCATCTGCATCCCGTCCATCGCCGCCATCAAGGCCGTGCTCAACGCCGAGGACCACAATTATTTCTACTTCTGCGCCAAAGAGGACTTCTCAGGCTACCACAACTTCGCCAAGACCCTCAGCGAGCACAACCGCAACGCTGCGCGATACAAGCAGGCATTGAACCAAAGGGGAATTATGAAATAATCGCCAACTGGATTGCTTCGCTCCGCTTAATCCCCCTCCCCCTTAGAAGGGGGAGACGCGAAGCGACACTTGCAAAAGCCATGAAATCGAGATTAAAAAACATCGAATTAAATAATTATCACTTACACCACCTTGTTGCGGGGATTGAAATCGCCCGATAACATCTTGTCGTCCCTTCAGGACTTTGATGTAACGAGAAGAAGAAAGCAAGCCAAGACTTGTCCGACTGCACGATTTTCCATATTTTTGCATCTTGGAACTTTAGGAAGTCCTGAAAGGACGACCCTAACACATCGGGGATTTCAATCCCCGCCTAACTGAACAACTGACAACTACAAACAAACAACTGACAAAAATGAAAGCCTTCAAAGCATACGACATCCGTGGCGAATGGGGCACCGACCTCAACGCCGACATCGCCTACCGCATCGGTTACTTCCTGCCCGACGTGCTCGACACCGACACCTACCTCGTGGGTCGCGACATGCGCCTCTCCTCGCCTACCCTGTTCGAAGCCCTCACCCGTGGCCTCACCGACCGAGGCAAGGACGTAGACAGCATCGGCCTCTCCACCACGCCGTTAGTCTATTGGGCCACAGCCAAATACGGCTACGGTGCTTCCATCCAGATAACCGCTTCTCACAACCCGAAAAACCACAACGGCTTGAAAATCTCAGCCAAAAATGCCCTGCCCGTGGGCTACGACACTGGCCTAAACCGCCTCGAAGCCTTGGTGGAAAGCGACAAGGCCACGACACCATGCAAGATGAAAGGCCAAATCCGCGAGAAGAACGTCTATGCCGACTATCTGGCTTTCCAAAAGCAGTTTGTCGGCGAACATGGAAACCTCAACATCGCCGTGGATTGCTCCAACGGCATGTCGTCGCTCTTCGTCCACGACCTGATTGGCAAAGCGCATTACATCAACGACAACTTGGACGGCAACTTCCCCAACCACGAGCCCAACCCATTGGAAGCCAACGCCCAAGAGCAAATCAAAGCCTTGGTGCTGAAGGAAAAATGCGACATCGGCCTGCTCTTCGATGGCGACGCCGACCGCATCACCTTCATCGACGAGAAAGGCCGCTTCATCAGCCCTGACCTCATTATTGCCTTTCTAGGCGACTATTTCATCGGCGAGCAAAAGCAGAAAGGCATTGTCTTGCAAGACATTAGAAGCTCGCGTGCTATTCAGGAATACTTGAACAAATACAAAGCAAAAGTGGAGACTTGGCGTGTGGGTCGAGCTTATGCAGCACTGAAACTCAGGGAATTAGACGGATGCTATGGCGGCGAGTTAGCCGGACACTATTATTTCCGCGATTTCTATTATTCCGATTCCGCCCTTTTGGCCGCCTCCATCGTTTTGCGCCTTTTGAGCGAGCGCAAAAAGGAAGGCAAAACGATGAGCCAGATCATCGACAAAATCACACCTTATTATAATAGTGGCGAAATCAATTTCAAGATTGAGCGCAAACAAGAAGCCATGGACGCAGTTCGCGACCATTTCACAAGCATCGAAAAACCTGAGCGTTTCCTCGACTTCGATGGCTACCGCCTCGACTATCCCGACTGGTGGCTCAATATACGGCCTTCAAACACAGAGCCTTACCTGCGTTTTCTCTGCGAAGCCAAGAGCGAGATAAAACTGAGCGAAATCATCAACACCGTGAAACAAATCGTAAATCGATTGGCATAATACCACTATTTTGCTTACCTTTGCAAAAATTTGAACCAATGAAAAGACTGACTTTGTTATTATCGACCGTGCTGCTTTTGGCTTTGGCCTCATGCGAAAACCCTGCTAAATCAAGAGTTTACACCGAGGAAGGCTCCAAATTGCTCTTGCGTTACAGCAAATTTGACGAAGCCGAGGAGACCTTGACCAAGGCCATCAGTTACGACAAGCACAACTTTGAGGCCTATTATTATCGTGGATGTGCCAAGGTCAACGCGAAAAAATACCAGGAAGCCATTGCAGATTTCGAGAATGCCATCGAATTGAAACCCGACTATGCCGATGCCTATTTCAATTTGGGGCGCACCTATTATTTGATGAACAACGAAGACAAGGCCTGCGAAAACTATAAATTAGCCGCGCAATACGGTCGGGCCAACTTGGATGACTACCTGAAGCGGTGCAACTGATCACTCTATGATTTCCTGCTCGCCAAAGGCTTCTTCAGCGATGACATCGCCATCTTCGTTGTAGGTTTTCCAAAGCCCCGTTTTCACGCCCTTGGCATATTGTCCTTCCTCTTTCAAGGCGGTGGAAGGATAATAGGTCTTGGTAGGGCCATCAAGCACGCCGTTATGATATTGGCATTCCATGATTTTCACGCCCGAGTCAGAATATTTAAGGCACTTTCCTTCCGGCTGACCTTCAACATATTGCATCTCCTCTGCAAGCACACCGTTGTTGGGATTGTAGAGCCTTGACCAACCATGCACCTTGCCGTTTTTGTTGTCTTCAACAAGACGAAGCTGACCCGTTTTGGCGTCAAAATACTTCCACTCACCGTCCTTCTTTTGGTTGAGGTAATATCCCGTGGCAATCACACGGCCATTCGGGGCGAAGGTCTTGTTCAAAGCCTTTTCTCCTGACTTATCGAACTCGTTGGTAGCCTTCAAGTTACCCTGTTCGTCATAGTACTTGAACGTGCCCTTGCATTTGTCGTTCTTAAACTGTCCTTCATAGCGCAACTGACCATTGGCATAAAAGTCGCGCCATTGGCCTTGCCGCCGGCCTTTGGCATCGGTACGATTGAAGTCCTGCGCCATGGCTACGACCGTAAACAACAGACTCACAAGGAGGAAACAATATCTTTTCATGATTTATTCGGTTTTGACGATGCAAATTTACGGAAATAACTTAATTTTGCACGGTTTTATTGTATGGCCGAATATTCATCCATATTGCTCGAAAACGCGGTGGAGTCGCTTTCCAAGTTGCCTGGCATCGGAAAGAAGACGGCTTTGCGCTTGGCCTTGCATCTCCTCAACGAAGACGACATGGAGACTGAGCAACTCGCTGATTCACTGCTCAAAATGAAGCACAACATCATGCTTTGCGAGCGGTGCTACAACATCAGCGACACCAAGATATGCTCCATTTGCAGCAATCCACGCCGCGACGAAAACACGCTTTGCGTGGTGGCCGACATGCGCGACGTTTTGGCTATCGAACGGACGGCTTCATACAATGGGCTTTACCATGTTTTGGGTGGTGTCATCAGCCCGATTGAAGGCGTTTCGCCCAACGATTTGAAGATTGCCCAATTGGTGCAACGTGTTCAGAAAGAAGACATTAAGGAAATCATCTTGGCTTTGCCTGCCACCATCGAAGGCGACACGACCAATTTCTACATTTTCAGGCAATTGAAGGACTTTGAAGGCAAGATTTCCGTCATTTCCAAAGGCATTGCCGTTGGCGATGCCCTGGAATACGTCGACGAAGTGACGTTGGGGCGGTCGATACAGAACAGGATTCCGTTTAATCAGAAATGACAAAAACCATGCGGACGCATGCGATGCGTCCCTACAAGGATTCCTCGAACAGATTCAATTGGTTTTCGGTGAGGTACAATTCCTGCGGCACTTCATATTCGTAGGCTGTGATGAAACGCGCTATATTCTTCTTAATCAACTTGATGGGTGTCGTCTTTCGAGCTTTGCAATAATTGCGAAGCGAGCGATATTGTCCAGCCGACAACTTGAAGGTAATCGCGTGGTAATGGTAATTGCGACATTTCCGTTTCTTGTTTTTTCCCATAACACCTTGATTTGATGGCACGAAATAACAAAAAATCGACATAATATCCAAATTATCGCAATTTTTTCTACCTTTGTCGACCCAAAACACAAGCAGGAAATGAAAATCGCCGTCATCGGAGAATCCAACATCGACATTGCCGTGAAGCCACATGGCGAGCCGCGACAAGGTGGCTGCACGCCTGCCGACATTCGTTTCCATCATGGCGGCGTGGCTCGCAACATTGCGCACAATCTTGCCATGCTGGGGCATGAGGTGCAATTGGTCTCGGTTTTCGGGGACGACCGTTTTGCCGAGCAAATGATGGCGGAATGTGAACAAATAGGCATCGACCTTTCGCTATCCACGCAGTACGAAAATATGAAAAGCCCTGTTTTTTTGAGTTTCAATGACGAAGTAGGCAACATGCAATCCGCTGTTTCCGACATCGAACTCAACAGTTTTCTGGATTTGGATTGGCTCATGAAGCGAATTGATGCCATCAATCGCGCTGACTTAGTCGTTGCCGACACGCTTCTAAGCATCGAAGCCCTTACCTTCCTGATTGGCCATTGCCTTGTTCCGCTCTATATCGACACGGTGTCGCCCAACCGCGCCATGCATCTCGCTGAGGCCATGAAACAATCCTATAGGAAGTCGTTTTTCGCCTTGAAATGCAACCTTGCCGAGGCTCAAGCCGTGACAGGCATTGCCGACGCAAACGAATCCGCAAGGTTTTTGGTCGACAAAGGCATTGAAAACGTTTATCTTACCTTAGGCGAAGACGGTGTCATTTTCAGTTCACGAAAAGAACATCATCGTTTTTCCGCCATAGAAACAGAAGCCGTCAATGTGACTGGTTCGGGTGATGCCTTTTTTGCAGGCGTAATCCATGCCAACGCCACTGGAACCAACGATGAAACAGCTGTTGCCTACGGCCTGAAAGCCGCCTGCCATAACGTAAAAAGCGAAGCACCGGTCAACCCGGAGCTTCGCCTTTCCGTTTTCTATGATTGATTTCGCTTAGAAGCTGAAACCGATGCGGCCCAAGATCATCACGGGACGAATTGTACCATATGTGTTATAATTATTGTTAGTGGTAGTCTCATTGTTGATAATGGACTTGGTCTTAACAATTTGGTCGCCTTTCACCTCAGCCTTGCCAAGATCATAGAAGCTGACACCAACCACAAGGTTCTTGGCCACTTCAAAGCCGGCACCCACCTGATAGGCAAAGCTGAAAGCATTGTCATACTTCTGGGTGGTGGTCACCTGCGATTCGATATTGCCGATATTGCCTTTGCCAACAGTTTCCATAGCGGTGATGAAACGAAGGTTACCACCGGCACCAGCCTCGACATAGATGCCCAAATTGGGGTTGAAATGATAGATGTAGTTCAAGCCGAGCATGGCAGGCACGTTGATGTACTTGGGAGTGGAGTTGTATGTGAAACTGCCGCCCACCCATTGGTTGCCCGCTTGGCTTTCGGCATTGCGATAAGCGGTCTTCAGGTCACCGTTAGGGCCATTGTAGATACCATCGACAGAGAGCATCACGCCGAGACCTTGGACACCGACATTGAAATACCACTTGAGGCCGACATTGAAGCCAATGCCAGCACCGCCATCGTCGGCATCCAAGTCATACGAAGTCAACGCGAAGTCGTCAAATCCATCAAAATCGGCATAGTCTTTCAGCGGGAAAGCTCCACTGAGGAACATGGCACCACGGGTTTGGGCCATTGCCTGACCGCCCATAATCATCAATGCGGCCAAAGCGAAAACTTTTACTAATTTCTTCATTTTTAGATAATTTTTAGGTTAGATTTTCCGTTTGATTTAAAACGCGGCAAAATTACGAAAACTTTCGTACTTTTGCGTTCCAATTCTAAAAATATGCTCCAAAGTCTAAAACAGTTCAAAGAACGCCATCCATTTACCTCGCTAATGTTGCTCGCTATCTTGGTGAGAATCATCACAGTAGCCTTTGTCCCAGGCTTCGGTTCGCGTGGCGAGTTGCAACATCCAACCCTATTCATCGGCTTTTTGGACAAGATGAAAGACCTTTTCGGCATTGGCGAGTCGCAAGGCGTGATGTTCGCAAGTCGCGCACTTTACGCCGCCGTGTCGCTGTTCACCGTCTCGATGATTTACCGCATCGTCGATCTCACCGCCGGCAAAAGCAACGCCTGGCTGTTGGCACTCATCCCTACCTTCAGCATCATCATGCCCTCGTTCGGCATCATCGAAAATGCCAGCGCATTCTTGGGCTTGCCTTTGGTCCTTTATGGCTCCAATGTGGTGCTGCGTCAGGAAATTCTGCGCAAAAACAACCTCACCGAAAATGTGCATCGCACCTCATTCTTTATCGCAGGCCTCATGCTCGGTTTGGGCATTTGTTTCTGGTACGAAAGCGTTTTCGTTGTTTTCAGCATCCTATTGATACTCTGTTTGAAACGCAACTTAAAGGGAGCATTGATGACATTGATCGGTGCTCTTGTTTCCATCATCGCCATTGGGCTGTTGCTGTTAGTTCTTAACGTCAACCCATTGAAATACATCGTATTATGACCAAAGAAGAAGCCCGTTTGCGCATCACCGCCCTCAGCGATGAATTGGAGCAGCACAACTATAATTATTACATCCTTGCCAAGCCGACCATCAGCGACTATGAGTTTGACATGAAACTCGAAGAACTGGCACGCTTGGAAAAAGAGTTTCCCGAGTTCCTCTCCCCTGCCTCGCCTACCCAGCGCGTGGGTGGCGGCATCACGAAGGAATTCCAAAGCGTGAAACACCGCTATCCGATGCTTTCGTTGGCCAACAGCTACAGCCGCGAGGAGATTGCCGACTTTATCAGTCGAATCAAAAAGACTGTAAATGAAGAAGTTGAGTTTTGCTGCGAACTGAAATTCGACGGACTCAGCATCAGCCTACAATATGAACAAGGTGTGCTCGTCCGTGCCGTCACCCGTGGTGACGGTACACAAGGCGACGACGTGACCACCAACGTAAAGACCATCCACACCGTGCCACTCAAGCTGCACGGCGATTTCCCCGACTTCTTCGAGATGCGCGGCGAAATCGTGATGCCTTTCGAGAGTTTCGACCGACTCAACGAAGCCCGTGCCGAGGCTGGCGACGACCTGTTTGCCAACCCGCGCAACGCCGCTGCGGGAACGCTTAAATTACAGGACAGCAAGGAAGTAGCGCGTCGCAAACTCGACAATTACTGCTATTACATGATGATGGACGGCCTCGAAGACCGCTACCAGACCCATTACCAAAGCCTGCAAGCCGCCCGTAAGTGGGGCTTCAATATCTCCAACTTCATGGCCCTCTGCAAGACCATCGACGAAATCTTTGAGTTCATCGACTATTGGGATGTGAAACGCCACGAACTGCCCTTTGCCATCGACGGCATCGTGCTGAAAGTCAACAGTTATGAGCAACAGCAGGCATTGGGTTTCACTGCCAAATCGCCGAAATGGGCCATTGCCTACAAGTTCAAGGCCGAGGAAGTGGAGACCGAGCTGCAAAGCGTTGATTTCCAAGTGGGACGGCATGGAACGATAACACCTGTGGCCAATCTTGCCCCTGTGCAATTGGCTGGCACCACCGTGAAACGCGCCACCTTGAATAATGAGGACTTCATCCGCCAGTTCGACTTGCACTATGGCGACACCGTCACCGTGGTGAAAGGTGGCGAAATCATCCCGAAAATCATTGGTGTCAACCTCAACAAACGTCAAGCTGGAGCGCAACCTGTGGAGTTCGTCAAGACTTGCCCGATTTGCGGCACACCACTCGTCCAGAACGAAGGCGAAGCGGCTTGGTATTGCCCCAACAGCTCGGGCTGCTCGCCACAAATCCGTGGCCGAATCGAGCACTTCATCGGTCGTAAGGCCATGAACATCGAGAGTCTTGGCGAAGGCAAGGTGGAACTGCTTTACGAAGAAGGTTTGGTGCGCAATGTCGCTGACTTGTATGACCTCACGTTTGAAAAACTCTACGGTTTGGAGAAAGTCATCACCATCGAGGACGAGTTTAGCCTTATGCCTGTGGTCACGCGCAAGGTCAGCTTCAAGGAAAAGACCGCACAGAACATCTTGGACGCTTTGGAGAAGTCGAAGTCGGTGCCGTTTGAGCGGGTGTTGTTTGCCTTGGGCATCAAGTTCGTGGGCGAGTCGGTGGCCAAGGTCTTGGCGAAGGCCCTACGCGACATCGACCATGTCATCAGCGCCAGCGTAGAGGAAATGACTGAAATCAACGAGATTGGCGAGAAGATTGCCCTTTCGGTGAGGACATTCTTTGACGACCCGCAAAATATCGAAATTGTTGAACGGCTGAAAGCCAAAGGTTTGCAGTTTGCCATGGCCGAGCAAGCCGTTCCCAACAAGGAACAGGTGTTGGCGGGCAAGACTTTTGTCGTCAGCGGAGTGTTCCAGCACTACAGCCGCGACGGCATCAAGGAAACCATAGAGGCCTACGGCGGCAAGAACTCAGGCAGCATCTCCGGCAAGACCGACTACGTCCTCGCTGGCGACAAGATGGGTCCCGAGAAACGCAAAAAGGCCGAATCATTGGGCGTTCCCATCATTACCGAGGCCGATTTTGACGCTATGATTGGCGTTTCAAGATCAGCGGAAGAAAATGGATTGCTGTTTTGAAAAAAACACTACATTTGCACTTCAATTTGAATCTCAAATTTTGAAATGCGAAGCATTCGACGAAGTCAATTTTAAATCTTTAAATCTTAAATACTTACGATAATGAGAATAGAAAAAATCATCGCCCGCGAAATCTTGGATTCGCGCGGCAACCCCACGGTGGAAGTGGATGTTATGCTTGAATGTGGCGTGATGGGTCGCGCCTCGGTGCCTTCGGGTGCCTCGACTGGTGAACACGAAGCCCTCGAACTTCGCGACGGCGACAAGAAACGCTACGGCGGCAAGGGTACGCTGAAAGCCGTCGACAACGTCAACAAAATCATTGCCCCTGAAATCATTGGCATGTCGGCCCTCGACCAACGCGCCATCGACCACAAGATGCTTGCTTTGGACGGCACCAAGACCAAGTCGAAGCTCGGCGCCAACGCCATCCTTGGTGTCTCATTGGCCGTGGCCAAAGCTGCCGCCAACTACTTGGACATCCCGCTCTACCGCTATATCGGCGGCACCAACACCTACACGCTGCCCGTCCCGATGATGAACATCATC
>DGXB01000039.1 GCA_002396205.1 Bacteroidales bacterium UBA4243 | reverse complement strand
GCCTGACGCTGTGAGTCAGAGAAGTATGCAGGAACGGTGATCACGGCCTTGGTCACCTCTTCGCCAAGATAGTCCTCGGCGGTCTTCTTCATCTTTTGCAGCACCATGGCGCTGATTTCCTGCGGGGTGTAGTTCTTCCCGTCGATGTCGATACGCGGGGTGTTGTTGGGGCCTTGGATGACCTTGTAAGGCACACGGCGCATCTCGGCTTCCACCTTGTCGTAGGTCTCGCCCATGAAACGCTTGATAGAGTAGACTGTACGCAGCGGGTTGGTGATGGCCTGACGTTTGGCAGGCTCGCCGACCTTACGTTCTCCGCTGTCGGTGAATGCGACGACAGACGGGGTGGTGCGGTGGCCTTCGCTGTTGGCGATGACGACAGGCTCGTTGCCTTCCATCACGGCCACGCATGAATTGGTTGTACCTAAATCGATACCGATGATTTTTGACATGTTTTTGTTCTCCTATTTTTATTTGTTATTTGTTTGTTCATTGTTTGTGACGCGAGACGCGGGACTGCGAGACGCGAGACTTCGTGGTTGCATGATTGCAACGGCCTCCTTTTGTCAATCTTTGTGCCAAACGAAAAAACTGACAAAATGGCAATTTTTGACGCTTTGGTTGATTTTCCGCCAAAAAATTCATGCCAAATTTGGGATTTTTCTTACCTTTGCACCTTTATTTCCAAATTCAAACCACGAAGACAAATGAGAAAATACATACTGCTTATTGTTTGCACCTTGATTTCGACGGTTGCCTTCTCGCAAGACAACAAGGGCTTTTTCAGCCGCCTGAAAGAGATTTTCGTCGTTCACGACACCATATACATCTATGCCGATTCGGTGGCCGTCGACACCCTTCACGAACAAGACCACGGCGACGAAATCGACGAGGAAAGCATTGATGAGGAAGAGGAGGAAGTGGAAGGCGAGATTGAGGTTACGGGGTTCATTCCTACGCCTTTCGACACGCTCGACACCGACGACCGTTTCCACAAGGTCATCCTCTTCGACAATGGCACCTGGGTGGCCTACAACCTCGACGCGCCCGAAATCCCCGACTCGCTCGATGCCGAGTATTGGGACACCGAAATCATACATATAAAAGGTGTGAAGCTGGAAGACCTTCCCAACGAAATAGAACTCAGGTTGATGGATTCGGCGCATGGCTACTGCATCCCGCATAGAGGCCCCATCACATCGGGCTTCCAATATAGGAGAAGGCATGCCCACAAAGGCGTTGACATTGGGTTGGACAAGGGCGACAACATTTATGCCGCGTTCGATGGCATGGTGCGCATCGCCATGCCCACGCGCATGTCGGGCGGCTACGGCAACGTGGTCGTCATCAGGCACGTCAACGGGTTGGAGACCTACTATGGCCACCTGTCGAAATACCTCGTCAAGCCTGGCGACGTGGTTCGAGCGGGTGATGTCATTGGCTATGGCGGCTCAACGGGGCGTTCCACCGGACCCCATCTCCACTTCGAGACCCGATACATGGGGCAGGCCTTCGACCCTGAGCGTGTGTTCGATTTCGCCAACAGGGAAATCCGAAGCGAGATTCTCGTGCTCAAGAAACATTACTTCAATGTCAACTCGCACTATGGCATGACTGACCAACAATCGGCCAAGGCTTCCACAAAGCCACCCAAAGGAGCATCCACCGGCAGCTCCGGATCCGTTTATTATAAGGTGAAGAAGGGCGACACGCTGAGCAAGATCGCAAAGAAAAACAATACGACGGTGAAGAAGCTCTGCCAGCTGAACAAGATCAGGGAAACCAAGACATTGCAAATCGGCCAGAGACTTCGCGTCAGATAAACAACAAACCCCGAAAGCCACTGCGACTTCCGGGGTTTTCAGTGCATTGACGCTCGCACCTATTTCATCCAAGCCTCAACGTCCTCAAGGCTCAAAGCTGGGATGTCGAGCTTGTTCTTCTTTCTCAAACCGTTCAGTTTCTCACGCAAGGCGGTGGGCTTCTCGGCTTTCAGTTGCTCGATGGTGTTGTAGCCATTGGTGAGCAATAAGGTTGCCCAGGTCTCGGCCATACCAAGCGCCATGAAGTCTTCTTTCGTGGCGTTTTTCACCACCTTTTCGGGACGCATCATCGGGAACAGCAGTACCTCTTGAATGGTGGTCTGACCCGTGAGTAACATCACAAAGCGGTCGATGCCGATACCCATGCCGGAGGTCGGGGGCATACCGTATTCCAAAGCGCGGAGGAAGTCCTGGTCGATGAACATGGCTTCGTCGTCGCCACGCTCGCTGAGCTTCATCTGCTCCTCGAAGCGGGCACGTTGGTCGATGGGGTCGTTCAACTCGGTGTAGGCATTGGCTAATTCCTTGCCGTTCACCATCAGTTCGAAGCGCTCGGTCAGCTCGGGATTGTTGCGGTGACGCTTGCAGAGCGGCGACATCTCGACGGGATAATCCGTGATGAAGGTCGGCTGGATGTAGGTGCCTTCGCACTTCTCGCCAAAGATTTCATCGATCAGCTTGCCTTTGCCCATCGAGGCATCCACCTCGATGCCGAGTTGCTTGCACACGTCGCGCAGCTGGGCTTCGTCCATGCCCGTGATGTCGATGCCGGTCTTCTCCTTGATGGAGTCAATCATCGTGATGCGCTTGAAGGGGCGCTTGAAGCTGATTTCGTTGTCGCCCACCTTCACGGTTTCCTTGCCCAACACATCCATCACGCAGCGATGGATCATCTCCTCGGTGTAGTCCATCATCCAGAGGTAGTCCTTGTAGGCTACGTAGATTTCGAGACCCGTAAACTCGGGGTTGTGGGTGCGGTCCATGCCTTCGTTGCGGAAGTTGCGCGAGAACTCGTAGACGCCCTCGAAGCCGCCCACGATGAGGCGCTTCAAGTAAAGCTCGTCGGCAATGCGGAGGTACATCGGGATGTCCAAGGCGTTGTGGTGCGTGATGAACGGACGCGCCGTGGCGCCGCCCGGAATGGCTTGCAGCACAGGCGTTTCCACCTCAAGGTAGCCGCTCTCGTTGAAGAAACGGCGGATACTGTCGATGATGCGGGTGCGGGCGATGAAGATGTCCTTCACCTTGTCGTTGACCACGAGGTCGACGTAACGCATACGGTAGCGCAGTTCGGGGTCGTTGAATTCGTCGTACTTCACGCCGTCCTTCTCCTTGACGATGGGCAGCGGACGGAGCGACTTGCTCAGCACCGTCAGTTCCTTGACGTGCACTGAGATTTCGCCCATCTGCGTACGGAAGGCGAAGCCTTTCACGCCGATGAAGTCGCCGATGTCCAAAAGGCGCTTGAAGACGGTGTTATACATCGTCTTGTCCTCGTCGGGGCAGATCTCGTCGCGCTTGATATACAGCTGGATGCGGCCTTTCGAGTCCTGCAGTTCGCAGAACGAGGCGGCGCCCATGATGCGGCGGCTCATGATGCGGCCCGCGAGGGTGACCTCCTGGAATTGGTCCGGGTTGTTGTCGTCAAATTGGTTGAGGATGTCCGTGGTGAACACGTTCACGGGGAACGCGGCCTGCGGATACGGGTTGATGCCGAGCTTATAAAGTTCGGCCAACGAATTACGTCTGATTTGTTCCTGTTCGCTTAACATAAGGCGTTGAAATTTGGCGCAAAGGTACGAAAACGATTGATACCTTTGGAAACAAATCTGACAAAAACGAATTTCTGTGGTTTTGGTGGTGTACAATTACCAATTTCCAAAACTTTTGTAATTTTGCAATCGTATGATTAGAGAAGAGGACTTTTATGAAAACAAACAAAAATAGGGGTAATAATGCCTTATTAATAATGCTTGTAACCAGTCCTATCTGGATTATTCCGTTAGCGTTGCTTGTGGATTATTTAGATGAAAGATATTCAGCTCCAAAAGTGGAGAAGGTGCATAATTATCCAAGGTATGAATATCCAGATGATACCATTTTAGCTCATCCGGAAAGAATCCCTAAAAAAGGAGAATCTATTATGCCAAGGGTAAATAGCTATGATGGGAACAATGGAGTAGTCTTAACTTTACCTGGTGATAACAAGATAAATACCAACTTGTCTTCAGAGGAAATCATAGAACAATTAGACTTTGATTATCAAGATGTCTACGATTACTATGGTGGGGCTGAGGAATTATACTAATCTGTCTTAACTTCATTATAATTAAACTGACGTGAAAAAGAATGATTCAACTATTGTAGAAGGTTTTCCTCCACTAATGTGTCATGAGCCTCGAATATTGCTTTTGGGGACAATACCAGGGAAGAATTCTATTAGTGCCAATGAATATTATTATGATAATAGCAATCGGATGTGGAAGATGTTGGCAAAATTATCAACACAAAAATTGCCTACAAATTACACCGAGAAAAAGTTGTTATTAGAACAGTTGCATGTCGTACTTTGGGATTATTATCAGTGTGTTGAGCGAACTAATGGTACGGATAAAGGTATCCTAGAAGGAATTCCAAACGATATTGTTGGTTTTGTTAGAAAAAATCCGACTATAACAAAGATAGCCATAAATGGTTATGGAAAATACAAAGAGTTTGGAGAAAAACTACAAAACCAGTTGGGACAATCCATCAAAGTGTTTCGTTTGCCAGAAACAAGCGGACTCAACGCTTCTTGGACTTTAGAAAAACTGTGTAAGGAATGGAGTGTTGTGTTTGAACTATGAGGTAGTGTTTCAACCAGTGCGCCCAGTTCCAGCGGATTTGCAATCCGATAACAAATTGTATTTCTTATTTATACATTCACTTCACCACCTCCACAATCTTCTCTTCCAAAGCCAACTGTATCATGGCGATGGTCTTGCAAGTGAAGTTGTGGCCAAACATGAACCATCGCGAACCATCTGCGGTACATTTCTCGAGTGGCAGGGTGCAAAAGCGTGAAAAAATCGTACCTTTGCAGCCTCAATATTCGTCGAAATGAAGAAATCGCTTATTATCATAGTCGCGGCATTGCTTTTGGCCTCTTGTGGCGAAAAGCAGCCCAAAGAGACGCCAACCACCACCGAAAAGCCTAAGAAAACCGTTGTGGTGCCTAATTTCAATGCCGACTCGGCCTACCAATTTGTGGCCAAACAGACCCAATTCGGGCCTCGCGTGCCTGAAACCCAAGCTCATGCCGACTGTGCCGCATGGCTCTCGGCCAAGCTCGGAGAGTTTGCCGACACGGTCGTCGTGCAGGAGTTCCGTTCGCGTCTTTATAACGGTAAGGCTGTCGACGGAAAGAACATCATCGGCGTGTTTAACCGCGAAGCCAAGAAACGCATCGTGCTGTGCGCTCACTGGGACTCGCGCCCCTTTGCCGACCACGACCCCAACGTTGCCAACACGCACACGCCTATCGATGGCGCTAACGACGGTGCCAGTGGGGTAGGGGTGTTGCTCGAATGCGCCCGCCAGTTCCATTTGCAGGCCTTGCCTGAACGTTTGGGCATCGACATCGTGCTCTTCGACCTTGAGGACTACGGCCCGCATCAGGACGAGGCCGAGAAATATTACGACGACCGCGTCAACTTCTGGGCCTTGGGATCGCAGTATTGGTCGAAGAACCCGCATGTGTATGGCTATAAGGCCTATTACGGCATCTTGCTCGACATGGTGGGTGGCCCCAACCCCAACTTCCCGAAGGAGTATTATTCGCAGGGCTATGCCGCTTGGGTGAGCAACAAGGTGTGGCGCCGCGCCTTCGACCTCGGCTACCGTCCCTATTTCTCCAACGAGTTGGGCACGATGATCAGCGACGACCATATCCCGATGAACCAAATCGCGGGCATCCCCACCATCGACATCATCGACCTGCAACCCAACAGCATCAACCAGTGCTTCCCCGACGTGTGGCACACGGTGAACGACAACCTCGAAAACATCGACAGGACCACGCTCGGCATGGTTGGCGACCTGCTGGTGCATGTGGTTTATGAGGAATAAAATAAACGGGAAAATCCTTTGTTTTTCGATTTTTGCCTATCTTTGCATCTCGAACAACAACTTTATCACTAACCTAAATCATTATTACAATGAAGAAATTTTTGCTTGTTTTGGTCGCAGTCTTTGGCTTAGGCCTTGCTGCGAACGCACAGAATTGGATTGGCGTGCGTGGCGCTTTTGGTAGCAGCTCAGGTGCCGAACTCTCTTTCCAACATGGTTTCAACGCCAACAATCGCCTGGAACTCGATTTGGGCTGGAGTAAGCATAAAACCTATGGCTACTTCAATCTTTCGGCTGTCTATCAGTGGATGGGCGGTATTGCCGGCAACCTCGGCTGGTTTGCCGGTGTGGGTGCCAACGCTGGCATATGGAATGGCTATAGCGAAGGCAACTTCGGCCTTGGTTTCCTTGCCCAAGCTGGATTGGAGTACAACTTCCAGGCCGTGCCGTTCCAAATCACGCTCGACTTCCGTCCGCAATGGGATGTGTTGGGCGCGGCAAGCGGATTCGGCTATGCCGGTGCCCTTGGCATCCGCTACAGGTGGTAAGCCAAACAAAACCAACAGAAAAAGGCCGCAAACATCGCGTTGCGGCCTTTTCTTTTTTACAGCTATCGCACTACTGCCCAATGATGTATTCGTTGAGCTCGTTTTTCGACGACTCGTATGAAAACACATCGTTGATCATGTAATACTTGTTCTTTTCCGTGCAGTAGGCGTAGGCATATTTGGCAAACTCCAACTTGTTGTTCTCGAAGGAGAACATGCGGCAGATGGCAGCAATCTGATGCACGCACATCGGGTTGGACGAGATGGCTTGCTTGGCGATGGTGAGCTTGCCGCTGTCGAAGGCGTTCTCGGCCAGCATGTCGCGAAACTCGTTGAAGTCGGTCTCGTTCATGCAGGGACTCACGGGCTGTGGTGGCATGGGCGGAGGCATCACCTGCCCGTTTTGGCCGTTCTGCCCATACGGAGGTTCGGGTGTCCAGGTCTCGGTGATGAGGTCCATCGTCAGCTCGGGGCGGATGTTGGCTTGCGAGTATTCCAAGCCGTAGAAATGGTTCATCTGCGTGATGCTGACCGCACGCGTTCGGCGCAGGTCGACGAACTGGCCCACGCAGTTCTGCATCTCGTTGTTGAGCTCAACGCGCACATAGAAGCTGTCTTCCCACATGTTGCGGATGCAGATGGAGCGGACGGGCTGTTCGTTTTGCAGCACGTCGTCGACATAGAGCCAGAAGGTGATGTGTCGGGGAGCCACCACGGTCAAAGTCGTGGATTGGGGTTGCTGTTGTCCGCCGCCATGGCGTTTTCTGACGGAAGCCTCTTGTGCCATGATGGGCAAGGCCATCAAGAGGATGAGGCTGAAAAGTAGGTGTTTTTTCATTTGGGTTAGGGTTTTGGATGAAACAATGTAGAGACGGTGTGCACACCGTCTCTACAAGTACAAATATCATTCCACAATGATTTTCTTTGTTACTACCTTGCCTCCGATGACGTTGACGAAATAAATGCCGGCAGGCAGGTCGCTGACGTCGATAGTGGCCTGCTTGTCCATCACGAAGCCTCGCACCTCTTGGCCGTAGGCGTTGAGGATGTGGACGCAGAGCATGCCTGTCTCATAATCGGTGGCGATGGTCATCTGGCTTTTCACGGGGTTGGGCGAGATGCTTACCGTGAATGGGTCTTTCTCGAAATCGACGTATTCTTTCACGTCGACCAGCACGCCGTCGCTGTTGGAACGGCTCACCACCATGCCCGACACGCGCAGAAGCGGGTTGTCGGGATTGGAGCATTGGATGCAAGAGTTCTGTCCGTCGTGGCAGTCGGGATAGTTGGGGTGGCATTGGTCGATGTAGGTCGGGTCGAACTGATAGAAGAGATGGGCTCCGCCTTGGGGCAGGTAATTGTTCAGGTCGAAGTCCCACACCATACCCATGCTGCCTGGGCACCAGCCGCCACGGTTATAAGTCCAAGTGCCGTTTTGAGGCTGACAGCTGGCAGGGTTGGGGTTGCAGGTTTGCCACAGGTGTTGGTCGAACTTGTTTTGCCCGTTGACGAGCACATGGTGCGTGGCTTCATAGAACTCAGCTGCGTTACCCGTGTTGTAGGCGCCGCCACTGGTGTTGCTCCAGTTGTGACCCGTGGTGATGATTTTAAGGTGGGCTTCCTCAGCGTTTTCGGCAAACTCGACGTCCATCTCGGGCACGGGCTGCTGGTTGGCGTAGTCGCCGAAGTCGTAAGTGCCGAACCAGATGGGCTGCACATCGCTGTAAAGGTAGTCAGGCGTGCCTTTCTGCATATTGAAGGTCAGGATGGGATTGTAGCTCCAGCGGTCCCAAATCTCGTAATAGACTTCAAACTCCACCAGGCCTTGGAGGATGGAGGTGTAGTCGGTGACGTCAAGGTCATCGTCGCATTCCACGCCGAAGGGCGAGCAATAGCGGAACAGCTCCACCCACTCGCCACGGAAGTTCTTCACGCGCACGTAGCCGACATGGTCGTAGGGGTCGCATTCGCCGTTGACGCACTGGTGGTCGTAGTGGGCGTTGATGCTCGTGAAAGCGCCCACATGCGAGGGTAGGGCATATTCGCCGCGCACGGTCTGGCTCGAAGAGGTCACCACCAAGTCGCCGTTCATGGCCACGGCATCCACGTTGTCGAAATCGCTGGTCACCGTGAAGTGGTTGCTCACCGAGGTGGTCTTGCCTCCCGACTGCGTGATGGTGGCGGTGAGGTCGAAATCGCCAAATGTGGTGGGTTCCCACATGGCGTACCAATAGCCGTTGTTCGGGTCGTCGGGGTAGGCTGTTTGCAAGCGCACCGTTTCGCTGCCGATGGTGCATGACACATCCTCAAACTTGATGACATTGCCGTGCTCGACGTAAACGCTCAGCACCAGCATCATCGGCTTCAGTTCCTGCATGTAGACGTTCAGGTTGTCGTAAGGTCTGCGAATGGTGATTTCGGGCGTGTAGTTGTCGGGGTCGACGACCTCAAACGTGCGGTTGACTGCTGGAGCGGCTTGCCATTGGGTGCCGTCGCCTGGTTGTGTGGCACGCACCTTCACGATGCCTTCTTGTCCGCTGAGGGTGATGGTGCTGCCGCTCAAAGTGGCGGGTCCTTCGATGATTTCGAACGTGACAGGTAGTCCCGAGGTGGCCGAGGCGTTGAGCTGGAAGGGTTGGTCGCTGATGAGCTTGTCGGGGATGGCCTCAAACTCAATGAATTGCGATGCCAGTCCAGCAGGGGTGTGGCGCACCACGAGGTTGTCGAAGCCGCCGTGCGAGCTGCTGAGGAAGAACACGCCGTCCCACATGGCGGGGTCGAAGCGGTCGCCGCTACCTGGGGTGAGGCCTGCGTTGATGCCTTGTATCTCAGGGATGGGCTCAAACTCGCCCGTGCAGTCGAAGTCGGCGAAGAGTGTCACCGAGCCTTGGCCGCCGTTGGCTTCAAGGTCGATCATGATTTTCCAGCGGGTCCACGGCGTTTGTCCACCAGTGTAGTCGATGTCGACGGGAAGGGTGTTGTCGGGCAGCACGATGCCGCTGACGAACGAGGGGCGTGGGTCGTTGCCCGAGGTGACGAAATAGATGCCGCCGTCTTGCGTGGGCAGGGCAGGGTTGGGGCAGGTGGCCTCGTAGCTCATCGGAGGCAGCACGGTGCCATCGCCATCGGCGTCGTAGCCGATGCCGAAGCAGGCACCCCACCAGTTGCGGAGCATGTCGAGTTCCACTTCGATGATGCCACCTGTCGAGAAGTCGAACTCGAAGTCAGAGGTCGACTTGTGGGTGGCCACTTCGCCGAAATTGGTGTTGGCGTTGTCGAAGAAGGCGCCCATGGTCTCGTCGGGTGTGGTGTAGCCGCCTGCGCCGAGGTATTCGGTCTTCAGCTGTCCGCCGCCCGCGCTGTGGGCGCGAGCCACCCAGCCGTGCTGACCGTTGAGCACCGCGTTTTCGGTGAAGTCGTTGAAGTCGCAAGTGGCCACGGTTTGAGCCGATACACCGAGGGCAAAAGCGACGATGGCAAGGAGAAGGATTGTTTTTTTCATGAAGTAGTTGTTTTGTTGGTGAGAGAATGCCGCCACATCGTGACGGCATTCTCAATTTGTTTAGGATTTGTTTTCTAATTTTTTATTCAATGACGATTTTTTTCGTCACCACCTTGCCGCCCACAATGTGGACGAAATACATACCCGAAGGCAGGTCGCTAACGTCGATGGTGGCCGAGCCTTTCATGTTGAAATGGCGGATTTCGGCACCTTGAGCGTTGTAGATGTGAACGCCGGCATAGCCTTGTTCATAGTCGGTGGCAATCGTCATCTGGTCCTTCGCGGGGTTGGGCGTGATGCTCACTTGGAACGGATCCGCGTCGACGTCGAGCCACTCGGGAACCGCCGTCAGGATGTCGGTGCTGTGGCTATAGGTCACCAGCTTACCCGATACCCTCAGGATGGGGTTGTAGGTGTTTTGGCAGTCGGGGCAGCTGTTCTGTCCGTTGACGCAGTCGGGATAGTTGGGGTGGCATTGGTCGATGTAGGTCGGGTCGAACTCATAGAGCAGGTTGGCCGAGCCGTTGGCGAGATAGTCGTCCAAGCTGAAGTTCCACACCATGCCGATGCTGCCGGGGCACCAGCCGGCGCGGTTGTATGTCCAGGTGCCGTTTTGGGGTTGGCAGCCAGCAGGGTTGGGGTTGCAGGTGCGCCAGAGGTGTTGTGTGTAGGAAGTGGCACCATTGATCTTGATGTTGTGCGTGGCTTCGTAGAACTCGGCGGCATTGCCCGTGTTGTAGGCATTGTAGTTGCCCAAATCGCTCCAGTTGTGGCCCGTGGTCACAATGCGGAGGTTGGCCTTCTCGACGCAGGGGTCGAATTCAACCGTGCGCTCGGGGACGGGGCAGGGGTTGGCGTAGTCGCCGAAGGCATAACCGCCAAACCACAGCTCCTGCATGTCGACGTAGGGGTATTCGGGCGTGCCTTTGGTGTATTCGAACACGGCTGTCGGTCCGTAGCCGCTGCCGCTCCACACGTCGAAGTGGATTTCAAATTCAACGAGGCCTTGCAGCACCGATGTGAAGTCGGTGGCGTCCATGTCGTCTTCGCACTGCACGCCGAAGGGGGTGATGTAGCGGAACAGCTCCACCCACTCGCCACGGTAGTTCTTCACGCGGCAGTAGCCCATGCGGTCGTAGGGGTCGCAGCCGCTCTGACCACCCACGCAGTTGTGGTAATAGTGCATGTTGATGGCATTGAATGCGTTGACGTGAGTGGGGAAGACGTATTCGCCATGGTTGGTTTGTGCGCTGGGTGTTACCACCAAGTCGCCGTCGAAAGCGGTCGTGGCAAAGTCGGTGTAGGCGGTGGTCACCTCAAACGTGTTGGAAGCCGTGGTCACTTTGCCGCCCGTCTGCGTGATGCTAACGGTCATGTTATAGCTGCCTTCGCTCGAGGGGGTCCAGGTGGTGTACCAATAGCCGTTGTTGGGATCCTCGGGATGGTCGGTCTTCAAGGTCAGCGTTTGCCCATCAACGCTTGCGGTCACCGTTTCAAATTTGAGGACGTCGGGGTGCTCGATATGGGCACTCAGCACCACCATCACAGGATTCTCGAAGTTAGGCATGTAGACCTTGGTGCCTTCGTAGGGTCGGCGGATGGTGATTTCGGGGGCGTAGTTGTCGGGGTCGACGACGTAGAACGTGCGGTTGAGTGCGGGAGCGGCCATCCACTCAATGCCGTCGCCGGGCTGAATGGCGCGCACTTTCACTTCGCCTTCTTCGCCCGTCAAGGTGAGGATATTGCCTTCAACCGTGGCAGGGCCATAAACCACCTCAAAGCTCACGGGGAGACCCGAAGTGGCCGTGGCGTTCAAGGTGATGGGACCGGCGGTAATCAATTGGTCGGAGATGGGGTCGAAGTCGATGAACTGTTGCGTCAGGCCGCCAGGGAAGTGGCGGACGGTGAAGTTGTCGAAGCAACCCCAGCCGCTGTTGAGCAGGAAGATCTTGTCCCACATGGCAGGGTCGAACTTGTCGCCTGAGCCAGGCGTGAGGCCGATGGGCAGGCCTTGGCATTCGGGAACGGGCTCAAACTCGCCGTTGGGCACGTCGCGCATCATGTATAAGGTGACTGCACCGGCACCATTATTGGCATCGAGGTCGATGGAGATGCGCCAGCGGTACCATTGGTGCGAAGGCTCAAAGTTGATGTTGGCCGACAGCTTGTTGTTGGGCAGCACGACACCGCTTGTGAAACGCGGGTCGTTGCCAGGCACGTTGGTGGTCAGCATGTACATGCCGCCGTCGGGCGAGGTGCTGGTCGAGTCGGGGATGATGGGCTCGTGGTTGCCACGGATGGGGGGCAGCACGAAACCGTCGCCGTTGCCGTCGTAGCCGATGCCGAAGAGGTCGCCCCAGTGTTCGCGCCACATGTCGCATTCCACTTCGATGATGCCGCCTGTGCTGAAGTCGAAGCCGTATTCGGCGATGCTGCGGGTGGCAATGTCGCCGTAGCTCGTGCCTGAGCAGGTGGAGAACACGCCGATGGTCTCGTCGGGCGTAGGTTGCCAAGGCGTGTTGTTGAAGAAGTAGGCGAAATAGCCTGTGTAGAGGTACCTGCCGCCATTGCCGGCGCTGTGGGGTCTGGTGATCCAGCCGTCTTGGCCGTTGAGTGCGGGACGGTTGTTTTCGTCGCCAGTGTCCAAGTAGTCGTTGAAGTCGAAGGTGACTTCAGTTTGTGCCGTGAGGCCAAGGACGAAGGCTATCAGAGCGAGGAGTAGTAAAGAAATCTTTTTCATATAGATAGATTGAATTGATAGTTGAATGGGCAAAAATACATACTTTGTTTTGATTATGCAATTTTTTGGTAATTTTGGAAAAATAATCTCAGTTTTGGCAGATTTGCAATCCGCCAGCCAAGAATATTAGTATTTTAATGCTGAAAATACACGTTTTGTCCTTGCTTTTCCGAAAAAACCACTATATTTGCCGCTGAAAAAGAACTTGTTGCCATGAGAGTTACCGTCATAGAAAGGGGTTGCAAATCCCCATACTCGGCTCCAGCGAATTGCAAATCCGCTGGAACTGGGTATGATGTTGTTTATTAAGTATAAACTAATAGTACCATGACATTAACAAAATCAAAGATTCTATCCATATTGTTGTTTTTACCTTGTTATTTGTTACAAGGACAAGGGTTGTATTACGAATACGACGATGGTGCTAATTTCGTCTGCATTTCTGATGATATTTTGGCCTTTGTTTCTCCTCGTGGAGGTTATTATTATGGCAATTATTCAACGGAAGACACTGTCATTATACCTATAAAAAATATCCTCTCAGACAGAAACTATACTATCAGCACGGTTTCATGTGATTCATCAAATATGGAAATAATGGTGAATTATTGGGAAAAACCGTATTATTTTGGCTATTCTGATAATACAAATGACACAGCCATGTATCTGAAAAACGCAGAACGAATTGGTGTTTATTTTGGCAACAATGAGTTTCTGGCGTCAGATTATAATGGAATAATAACAATGGATTCTGACAGGTTGAGTATGTTTGAAGACTCTTTACATTTTTATGTATATGTGGACGGTGGTCTTTTTCGCGCAGATGTAACAATTCCAATAAAACTTGGAGTTCGTTACTGTATTACACAAAAACAATATGGAATGTATCCTTTTTTGATTGATGATAGTGCTTCTTGGTTTTGGCCTAAAATATATTACAAGAAAGGAAGAAAAACAATAGTCTTTGAATATGGAGATGAACTAAAGGTAGTATACACGCTCGTTGGCCAAAGTTGTTCCTGCCTGGAAGAGATTCGCAAAAGGTATACTGATTTGTAGTTTCTTTGTTTCACCCGGCAACTCGTGACTATCAGCATTTTCAATGCGAAAAAATCCTTGTGCAATCGAATGGAAACCCTTACCTTTGTCCCCCGAAACGAAAGGCCGAAGCCATGGAAGCCACAGCGAACATAAGGGATTGCAAATCCCCATACTCGGCACCAGCGGATTGCAAATTCGCTGGAACGGGGCAATATACAAATGTGTTTATTATTAAAATTGTACTATGGGAAAGAACTTCATATTTATCATAATCATTATCCTGTGTTATGGATGCAATCATACTATCAATCAAGTTTTTTTCGATGATAATATTGCTAAAGACAATAATTCTGCTGATAGCACAATCCTAACCCACAACTATAGAGAAGGGATAATAACTGCATTATATATGCTTGACTGCAACGACCGTTTGAAAATGGGTCTACCTGAAGAATACGAAGCGGATCCTTTGATATTTGTTTTTCTGGTCGATAGTTTGGCTGGCAGTCACGACTACTTTGCAAGAATTGAGACTAATCTTGCTATGGATCCCTGTGCCCAAGATTTGCAAGATAGCATCAACAGATGGCTATTCCTTTCAAGAATGATTGATTTTCCATTGGTTTGCGAGTTGTCCTATCCCGAAGACGGCATCATCGACGAGTTGCCGCAAACACATCATCTATTGGATAAATACATTGATAGACAAATTCAAAATGTGGAAAGTCTTGCATCTTCACAACGGATCTGTTACAATTTTGACATCATCAATTACCTTTTTTCGCTTTCAGACAAAGAGCAATTGGATTTTATCATTGCATACTATACGAAGTTTCAAAATGCCCCCGTTCTGGTTAATGAAAGATGAACATGCTTGAGAAAATATACAACAGATTTTTTTACGCCATAATGATGCATTATATGCATGTGCGTAGCGGAAATGACACTCCCAAGATAGATGACCTTGTGGTTGCTATTATCATCCTTTCATGCATATTATATGCCGATATGTTATCTTTAGGAATGATGATTGAATTTTTAATCAAGCAAAAATATTTGATGTATCTTGATGATATTCTCGCTGCAATCGTTTTATTGTTTAACATCATTTATTTTGTCAGGAGAAAAAAGTATCAAACCATATTTGAATACTTTCAAACAACAGAAGATGAAAAGACTCGTAGAAAATGGAATCATTATTGTTTAGCTTTTATCTTGGTTTCTTTTGCTTTTATGATTATTATACCCTGCTGTTTCCGATAATGAAATTTGGCTCAGCGACCATTATGGTACTGATGCCAATTTGTTTGTTTTCCCGAAAAAAGCGTTATATTTGCATGTGAAACAACTCGATAACCATGAAATTCCTTGAATATCTTTTCTTTAAGTATTACAACTGGCAAGTTAAGGTTGGCAACGGTGATATGCCGACCTTTGCATCAACTATATCTATCGCTTTTATAACAATGCTTTATATTGCTGATATTCTCATGACATATATATTCTACTTTTCATCAAGCGACATCGAATTACCAAAATATTGTCTATCATTGATATTTGTTCTTTTGTGTGTGATATTATACTTTTTCTTTTCATACAAAGGAAAGGATATTCAAATTATGGAAGCGCACAAAGGCGAGTGGACCGGGAAGAAGCACTTGGGGGCAATTCTTTTTCCAGTTATTGCTATCGTTTGGTTTGCCGTGGCTATGTACATCAAAATGCTTATTAATGAGGGCAGAATCTGAAAATAGTTTTTTTATCTGCACACCTTTGGCGGTTTCATAAAAAGCGTTATATTTGCATGTGAAACAACCCGTTCTGGCGGATTTGCAATCCGCCAGCCACGAGTATCAGCATTTGCAATGCGAAACCATCCAAGCTATGAATATGCGCCAATATAAAAAACTGGCGGCCAGTGGAATGCTGACCGCCAGTTTTGGTTTTGATGATATAAATGAAACTCAATTGTTATTGGTCACAAGACGAACGGCAAAACCGAAATACCCGTTCTTCCGAATTTGAATTCGGGAGCAGCAAGTATCAGCATTTGAAAGGCGATAAAAGTCTGCTACAGCAGCGGCGTCATGTAAAGTGGCAGGTAGGTGATGCCTGCTTCTTGCTTGTAGTCGGCAGCATGGAGCACCATCGGCGAGGTGATGCTCTCGGCGTATGTTGTCATGCACTTGTTGAGCGACGACAGCGTATAGTTTTTCCCGCTCTTCACTTCTATCGGGATGATGTTGTGGCGGCTTGTCACCTTGCTTTTCAGCAGCAGGAAATCTATTTCCATGCGCTCCTCTTTGTTTGCCGACGCTTGGCTGAATTGCCTTACTCCACCACCAGTTTCCGCGTCACCACGCTGCCGCCAAGCATCTGCAAGGTGTAGACGCCTGCGGGCCAACGGCTGACATCGATGGTGCGCTGGCCTTCCACGGTGAAGGAGGCCACAATCTGCCCCTGCATGTTGAGCACCATCACGCTGACGGCGCCTTTGTCGTAGTCGGTGCGGAGGGTGAACTGCCCCTTGGCGGGATTGGGGTAAATCTCCACCGCGAAAGCAGGCTCGGCGTGGCCTTCGTGCACACTCACCATCATGTTCTCATCGTTGCTGAAGGTGACCACCTTGCCCGCTACGCGCAGCACGGGGTTGTCGGGGGCGGCGCATTCGGTGCAGGTGACGCCGTCGACGCAGTCGGGGTGGTTGGGATGGCAGAGGTCGAGGTAGGTGGGGTCAAACTGGTAGAAGAGCTCGGCTTGTCCCGCGCTGAGGTATTCCGAAAGGTCGAAATCCCACACCATGCCGATGCTGCCGGGGCACCAACCGCTGCGGTTGTAGGTCCATGTGCCGGCTTGGGGCTGACAGCCAGCTGGATTGGGGTTGCAGGTGCGCCACAGGTGCTGGTCGTATCGGTTTTGGCCATTCACCAAAATATGGTGCGTGGCTTCGTAAAACTCAGCCGCATTGCCCGTGTTGTAGGTGTTGTTGGCATTGCTGCTCCAGTTGTGGCCCGTGGTGGTGATTTTCAGCTTGGCAGCCTCAGCCTTGTCGCTGAAAGCGTAGTTCACCACGGGTACGGGCTGCTGGTTGGCATAGTCGCCGAAGGCATAGGTGCCAAACCAAATCTCATCCACGTCGGCATAAAGGTATTCGGGCGTGCCTTGGGTGAAGCTGAAGATCAAGGTCGGGTTGTAGCCGTTGCCGCTCCAGCTTTCCATGTAGAACTCCAACTCCACCAGTCCTTGCAGCTGCGAGGTGTAGTCGCTCACGTCAAGGTCGTCGTCGCATTCAACTCCGAAGGGGGTGACATAGCGGAAAAGCTCCACCCATTCGCCACGATAGTTGCGGACTTTCACGCCGCCCACGCGGTCGTAGGCGTCGCAGTTGCCACCCACGCAGGTGTGGTCGTAGTGCGCCATGATTTCATTGAACGCGCCCACGTGCGAGGGTAGGGCGTATTCGTCCCTTGCGCTGTGGTGCGTCGGGTCGCAAACGAGGTCGCCGTGCATCGTCACCACGTCCATGTGGCTGTCGATGTCGTTGGTCACGTCGAAGCTGTTCGTGAAGGTAGTCGTCTTGTCGCCGCTTTGGGTCACGCTGACGGTCATGTCGTAGTGCCCGAAGCCCGTGGGTGTCCAGAAGCCATAGTAATAGCCATTGGACGGGTCGTCGGGATAGTCGGTCTGCAAGGTGATATCCTGTCCGTCGACACTTGCCTTCACCTCCGTGAATTTGATTACCTCAGGATGCTCGATATAGGCCGAAACGACAATCATGACGGGGTGAATCTCATCCAAATAGACCTTGGTTCCTTCATAGGGGCGACGAATCGTCACTTCAGGGTCGTAGGCATACGGATCGACCACTTCAAACGTCTTCACCACATCGGGAGCAGGCAGCCAGTTTTCGTTGCCGGCTTGTGTGGCTTTCAGTTTGACGATGCCCGTCTCGCCTGTCAATGTCAATATGTTGCCGCTGATGGTGGCAGGGCCTTCCATCATCTCAAAACTCACGGGCAGTCCCGAAGAAGCTGTGGCTTCGAGCGTAATCGATTGGTTGAAAGTCAATTGGTTGGGTATGTCAGCCATCTCGATGAGTTGCGCGTTGCCGTCGGGCTGTTGGCGAACCAATAGGTTGTCGAAGCCGCCCGTGCCGCCTTGCGAGTGGAAGAAGAGGCCGTCCCACACCTGATAGTCGTTTTTGTCGCCGCTGCCGGGTGTGAGGTTCATGCACACGTTGGTGCAGCCCGCCATCTGGAGCCATTCGCCTTCGCAATTGGGCTTGACGAACACCGTCACCGCACCTGCGCCGTCGTAGGCCGTGAAGTCGAACGACATCTTGTAGCGGCTCCAGCCGCCTTGTTCGTAGTCGAAATCGACAGTCGTGCCGTCGGGGAGGTACACCCTCGAATGGCCGCTGTCGCCCTGGCTCTTCACGAAAAGATAGACGCCGCCGTCGCTGTCGGTCATGCCAGGCAGGATGTGCCCGTCGCCGTCGCTGTCGAAGCCTACGCCAAAGAAGGCGCCCCACCATGTGCGGTTCATGTCCATCTCGAGGTCCATGATGCCGCCGTTCTGGAAATTGAAGTTGAAGTTGGGCGAGGCCTTGCGCGTGGCTGTGCGTCCCACGCCCGAGCCGCCGTAAGGATACCAGATGGCGAGGCTTTCGTCGGGGGCCATGTCGGAGCCGCAAACGTAGCTGACGTCGAAGTCTTGCGACGAGGTGGCACTATGGTAGTGTGTCAGCCAGCCGTCTTGGCCGTTGAGGTTTTGCGAGCCTTCGGTGAGGCTGTTGAAGTCATAGACGTATTCCACTTGGGCCATACCTAACGTGGCCAGCAGGCAGAACAATGCGAGTAATGAGGTTTTCTTCATGGGACGATGTTTATTACGGGTCCTTCGACAGGCTCAGGAACCCTGTTTGACATTAGATTTTGGGGACAAAAATAACAAATCTATTGAAGATGGGCGCATTTTTGGAAAAATTCGCTATTTTTGCCGTTTCTTAACAACAACTCGAACGATGAAAAAACTGTTATTATCCGTCTCGCTTTTGGCTTGTTTGGCTGCCTTCAACGCTTGCACAACCGATGTCGAACTCTATGCCGACTACAAGGAAATCCCTGTTGTCTACGGTTTGCTCGATGTCTCTCAAGACACCAACTATGTTCGTATCAACCGCGCTTTTTCGGGCAGCAACGACAATCCTATCAATGCCCACGAAGTGGCTTTGATTGCCGACTCGTCCAATTATCCAGGCAAGCTGAAGGCTTATCTCGCTGAATATGTGCAAGGTTATGGCGGCCATTATGAATCCACGGGCCGTACCTTGGAGCTTGACACCATTACGATTCACGATAAAATGGAAGGAACGTTTTACTCCCCCGACCAAAAGGTGTATTGGACGAAAGAACGCTTGCAGGTCAATAATGGAGAGAACAAGTACAAATACAAGCTTTATGTCCATTTGGACAACGACACCGTTACGGCCGAGACCAACTTGGTGGGCGGTGAAGGCTTCAAGATTACGACGGGTACGCTGAGTTTCATGGCCGAAGAAAACGACTTCACGTCGCAAATCAAGTTTACGCTTGCCGCCAATGCTGTTTTCTACGACATGAGAATGGTGTTCTACTATCGCGAATCCGTCAATGGCGGCCCCATGACCGAAAAGCAGGTGTCGTATTCGTTTGGCGCCAAGGCCCAAAGTGAATTGGGACATGATAACAACAGCAACATCTATTATGTGTCATACGACCAAAACACGCTTTTCCACCTCCTGGAAGAAGCCATCGGCGGTGACACCATCATCGACCCGAACCATCCTAACGTGGTCAGGTATTTTGACCCGAAACCCATGAAAGTGTTTATGTCGGCTGGCGGCGACGAGCTTTACACCTACATCCAGGTGAACCAACAGACCGGCTATTCGCAGTCCATCCCCGACTACACGAACGTCATCGGCGGCTATGGCGTGTTCTCTTCGAGGATCAATCTGACCAAGGACATGGCAATTTCGTCGAGCGCCCAGAGAGACCTCTATGCCAAGTCATGGGGTTTCGTCGAGCAATAAATTATTTACCAAATTCAAGTTTTATGATTCGTTCAATGACAGGCTACGGCATTGCCGAGCAAACCTATAATGCCAAGAAAATATCAGTTGAGATCAAGACGCTCAACAGCAAGCAGCTCGACCTTCAGGTCAAGGCACCCAACGAATTGCGTGCGGCTGAGTTGGAGCTTCGCAACCACATCGCCTCCAAGCTGCAACGCGGCAAGGTCGACGTGGTGATTACCATCACCGACACCGATCTGACCCAAACCTACCATATCGACCAAGACATCGTGGAAGCTTATCTCGACCAAATCAAGGAGATTTCAAAGAATTTGCATATTGCGCCGAGTGACGACATGGCCGGACTGCTCTTCCGTATGCCCGGCATCTTCAACGTTCCGGTGACGAGCTACGACGATGACTTTATGGGCAAAGTGGATGAGACCCTCGACCAAGCCTTGGAGCTGGTCGACGGCTTCCGCATTCAGGAAGGCCAGACCTTGAAGAAAGACCTGCTGCATCGTGTTGAGTTGATACTTGGCCTTTTGGAACAGGTGGAGCCTTACGAGAAGAGTCGCCACGACGTCATCAAGCAGCGCATTACGAAAAACCTTGCCGAGCTGACCACTTCGGGGCAATACGACGAAAACCGTTTCGAGCAAGAACTTATTTACTATCTCGAAAAGCTCGACATCACCGAAGAGAAAGTGCGCCTGCGCCAGCATTGCAACTACTTCAACGAGAGCTGCGACGACGACCAGGCGGGCAAGAAACTCGGCTTCATTGCCCAAGAGATGGGGCGCGAAATCAACACCCTCGGCTCAAAGGCCAACGAGGTGAACATCCAGAAAATCGTCGTCAAGATGAAGGACGAATTGGAGAAAATCAAGGAACAGGTGTGTAATATTTTGTAATGGCATATGGCTTTTGGCCTCTGGCTTCTGGCAGCCCCTCCCCAGAGCGTCATTGCGGACCTGATTCGCAATCTCCTACAGACAAGGAAAGCTGCCAAGAGCCAGTAGCTAGTAGCCAGAAGCAATAAAAAACAACTATGAAAAAGGGAAAACTTCTGATATTCAGTGCGCCATCGGGTTCAGGTAAGAGCACGTTGCTCAACTATGTGATGAGCCAGATTCCCGAAATGGCATTTTCGGTTTCGGCCACCACCCGCCCTCCGCGTGGCGAAGAGGTGAACGGACGCGAGTATTATTTCCTCACGATGGAGGACTTCAAGCGCCGCGTCGAAAACGGCGAGTTCCTCGAATGGGAGGAGGTCTATCCCGGCCGTTGCTACGGCACCCTGCTCTCCGTCGTCGAGAAGATGCAGGACGAAGGCAAGCACGTGGCTTTCGATGTCGATGTGTGTGGCGGCGTGAACGTCAAGAAACACTATGGCGACCAGGCCTTGTCGGTGTTCATCCAGGCGCCATCGGTGGAGGTGCTGCGCGAGCGGCTTATCAACCGGAAGACCGATTCGATGGAGGAGATAGAGAAACGTCTCGCCAAGGCCGCGTGGGAGATGGAGTTTGCCCAAGGCAAGTTCGACCGCACGGTCATCAACGACGACCTTGAGACCGCCAAACGTGAGATTTTGGATGTGGTTCAGGCGTTTTTGAAGGAATGAAGAAAATAGGCATATACTCAGGCTCATTCAACCCCATCCACCACGGCCACGTGATGTTGGCCAACTATCTCGTCGAGTTCTCCGACTTGGATGAGCTGTGGTTTGTGGTGTCTCCTCAAAACCCGCTCAAGAAAAAGGAGGATCTTTTGGACGATGACGAACGGCTGAAAATGGTTCAGCTTGCCGTGGCCGACGACCCACGTTTCAAGGTCAGCGACATTGAGATGCACCTGCCGACGCCTTCTTATACCATTAATACGTTGGCAGCGCTTTCGGAGCAATACCCCGACTGTCAGTTTGTCTTCATCTGTGGGATGGACAGCCTACAAAACTTCAAGAACTGGCGCGAATACCAGAAAATCTTGGACAATTACGAGCTTTTGGTGTTTCCCCGCGAAGGCTATGATGGCGGCGAGCTTATTAATTATCCTTCGGTGACGGTGCTGAAGACCCCGATTCTGGAGATTTCGTCCACTTTCATCCGCCAGTGCATCAAGGAAGGGCGCGACGTGAGGCATTTCATGCCGGAGAGGGCTTTCAACTATTTGAAACAGAATCGGTTTTACTTGTAGCAATCAAATTCGTCAGGTCGATAAACTCCTGCACCGACAGTTGCTCGGGCCGTTTGTTGAAGACCTCGTTTTCGATGATTTCAGGGCTGAGCATCGGGCGCAGCGAGTTGCGCATGGTCTTTCGGCGTTGGTTGAAGGCCTGCTTGACGATGCTCACGAACAGCTTTTCGTCGCAACCCAAGTCGGTCGTGGCGTTGCGTCGCATCTTGATGACTGCCGACTTCACCTTGGGTGGCGGGTTGAACACGTTCTCGTTGACGGTGAAGAGGTAGTCGATGTCGTACCACGCCTGCATCAGCACGCTGAGGATGCCGTAGGTCTTGCTGCCTTCCTTGGCGGCCATGCGTTCGGCCATCTCTTTTTGCACCATCCCGACCACTTCAACGACCAACTCCTTGTATTTCAGTACCTGGAAGAAGATTTGACTGCTGATGTTGTAAGGGAAATTGCCGATGATGGCCATGTTTCGTTGCCCGAATCGACTGAGGTCGGCACGCAGGAAGTCGCCCTCAATCAGCCTGTCGCCAAGCATGGGAAAATGCTTTTGCAGATAGGCGATGGATTCCTTGTCGATTTCGATGACGTGGAACTTGTCCAAAACGTCTTGCACCAAATATTGGGTCAGCACGCCCGTGCCCGCGCCCACTTCGATGACGCTTTCCACGTCGGGCGACAATTGCTCGACGATGCGTTGGGCGATGTTCATGTCGGTCAAAAAATGCTGGCCTAAACTCTTTTTCGGTCTAACTTCTTGCATGGATTTCTTTTTTTTGGGACAGGGGTTTACACCGCCTGCCTATTATCTGTCGTCCCTACGGGACTTCCCACTAACTCTAAACACTCAACTTATAGCTTCCGGTAGTTCTTCTTCGCTTGGGCGGTATAGATGCTTGTTGGGTATTCGTCAATCAGTTTTTCGTAGTGCTGTTTTGCCAATTCTTTGTTTTTCAGTTCGTTTTGTTCAATTAGCGCAGCGTGCATCAAAGCGGCATCGGCCATGTAGCTGTCGGGATGTTGCTCCACGATTTGCAAGAACAGCTGCTCGGCGGTTTGGAAGTCTTTCCGCTTTTCCGCAATCTCTCCCTTACGGAAAAGGGCGTGCGGCTTGCTGACGTAGTTGCCCGTGGCGATGATATCGTCAAGCAGGGTGATGGCTTCGTCTTCGCGTTGTTGGTAGATGCGGTAGTCGGCCCGCGCTAAACGGTTGAGCTCGTTGCCGGTGGTATCGGCATCGAGGTTATCTTTGATGACGAGCGAGAGCGTCATGGCATCGTTGGCGATGAGCTTCGAAGTGGCGGCCTTCAGCACTTTCAGTTGGCTCTCGGCCCATTCGTACTCGCCGATGAAATAGCGCAGTTGTGCGTTTTTGTACCGTGCTTCGTGGCCGATCGGGTCTTCCTTTAGGCTCTTGTCGACTTGGCTGTATAGCAAGGTGGCTTCCCACACTTCGTCGTTGCGCAGGTAGATGTCGGCGAGTTTCAGCTTGAGCGTGGCTTGGTCTTGCTTTGCGCCGATTTGCGTAATCGATTGCTGGAGCAGGCTGATGGCTTCGTCGCTTCGGTCGAGTTGGTAGGCCATGATGTCGGCTTCGGTCAAGGCGAGTTTGGTCAAGTCGTTGGTGTTGACGTCGTTGTAGGCCTCCCTGATGCGGTCCACCAAGCGATTGTAGGCGCGTGTGTCGGTGCTGTTGTCGGCCAGCAGTTTCTGGTAGTCGGCCTTGATGATGCCAGCGAGGGCTTGTCCGTAAAACGGGTCGCTCTTGCCTTTGTCGGTGATGTAGGCATAGCCTTGCCGTGCGATGTCGAATTGCTTGTTGTTGAGGCAAATGCTTGCTAAGTTGTAGATTTGTGCGTCTTGGTCGTGGGTTTTTCGGTCGATGCTCTGGCATTGTGCCAAGGCGATGTCGTAGTCTTCCTGTTGCAAGGCAAACCAAACCATCAGTTGGGCAAATTCGAGGTTGTCGGGTTTCTGTTGCGTGTGTTGCAGCAGCGCGATGCGCATTTCGTCGGCGATGTTGTTGTTGACATCGTAAAAGAGGAGCGTCTGCAAGCGGTTGCGGATGTTGTTGTATTGTCCGGGATGGACCTCCAATTCAAGGAGATAATAGCGGAAGGCCTCTTGGTAGTTGGCCATCGACTGGTTGATGTAGGCCATGTCGAGGTAGAAGGTCTCCTTGCCGTCGAGCAGCTTGTTGCCTTTTTCGAGTATACCGAGGGCCATGTCGAATAAGGCTCGCGATTGGAAGGCATAGCTTAGGTTGCGGATGACGGAGCCGTTGGGCGCCAGGTCTTTAACGACTTCGTCGAAGCGTTTCTTGGCCCTGTCGGTTTTGCCTTGCAGCGTGTAGACGTAGATGAGGTCGGCGATGCCTTTGCTGTTGTTGGGGTCCTTTTTCAGGTAGTTTTTCAGCTCTTTCTCGGCCTTGTCGTAGTCTTTCAGCTGGACAAGGCATTCTACGTATTGCTGAAAGTAGTATTGCAACGAGGCTTTCTCGTAGAGGGCGTGATACAAGTCGCGGGCTTTCTCGTAGTCGTGTTCGCGGAAGTATTGTCCGGCCAATTGCTCGTCAATCTGGATCTGTTCCTTCTGTTGCGCATCGATGCGTTTCCCTCTGGGAGGCGTGGTGATTTGTGCGTTCGCATGAAGTAGAAACAGGTTGACAATCAGGAAGAAAATCCAGCGTTTGTTCATGGCAGGGTAGGGCTTACTTCTGTTTCTTGAGGTTGTTCAGTTTTGTGCGGCAGTCGCTGAGGCGGTTGTCGAAATAGGCAACTTGGTTGCTCAGCTTGTCGACGTGTTGTGTCTCGTCGGCAAGATAGATTTCCACCAACGAGTCGTTGAGGTAGTGGCTCTCGGCATCGGCTTTGAGGCGGTCGAGTTGGAGCAGGGTCGAGTCGATGCCGGCTTCCATGATGGGCTTGGTGGCCTTGAACTGTTCGATGTAGGCGCCAATGAGTTGCAGCTCCTCGAAGGCTTGGTCCACCTCGTCGGGGTGGAGGTATTGCAACAGCGAGTCGTAGGTCAAAAAATCCTTTTCGAGCTGAGCCAAATATCGGCTTTCTATCTTGTCCAAGGCTTTGGCCTCTTTCCTGACTTGGCTTTGCAGCGCGTTGATCTTGGCGGTGCTGCCCTTGGGCTGGCAGCCTGCGAGCAGGAGCAGTGTGGCGAGGCCGATGATGGTGTTTCTGACCTGATGGAGATGCATGGCTATGTGTTTTGTAAGGGTTGCAAAGATACGCATTTTGGATGAAACGCGACTTAAGGGAATGAAAAAACCCGACTATCACGGGGATGGTCGGGGGTCGTAAAACGGTATGCTATGAACAATTATTCAGTGACTTGACCTTCTACGGGAAGGATGGAGACAAACGACTTGCCTTCTTTCTTCTTCTGGAACTCGACGATGCCATCGCACAGGGCATACAGGGTGTGATCCTTGCCCATGCCGACGTTCTTGCCAGGATAGTGCTTCGTGCCGCGCTGACGAACGATGATGTTGCCAGCAATGGCGGCTTGTCCACCGAAAAGTTTTATTCCGAGTCGCTTACTAGCTGACTCACGACCGTTCTCGGAACTACCAACGCCTTTTTTGTGTGCCATAACTTATGATGTTTTTCGGGTTTTTACTCAGTGATGTTCTCAATCTGGATCTTGCTCAGATACTGACGGTGACCGTTAGAAGTCTGATATCCTTTTCTTCTCTTCTTCTTGAAAACGATAATCTTGTTGCCTTTGAGGTGCTGCATCACCGTGGCTTCGACATTGGCGCCGGCTACCGTCGGGGCTCCCACTTTCGTCGAACCTTCGTTTTCAATCAATAACACTTTGTCGAAAGAAACCTTGCTTCCTTCTTCTTCATGCAGCCTGTTGACGAAAATCTGTTGGCCTTTCGTCACTTTGAACTGTTGTCCTGCGATTTCTACTATTGCGTACATTTCTCGATATCTTTTAATTAGATACTGTCTCTCATTTTTTCGGACTGCAAAAATACACATTTTTTCAATCGGTCAAGATTTTCTTTTCGTTTTTCTCGTTTTTTTTCTTCAAAAAGTCATTCTTGTTTATGCAAAGTATTGAAAAACAATATTGTACAAAATCGCATTAATTGTATTCCAATGCTCCATCCTTCCATTAATTGATGGTTTTCAGGCTTCATTAATGCCTTCGCGAGCCTTGTTTTGGCTGACAAATGGCTTCAACTTTGCCTCTTGTTGTGTTTCGTCTCGTAAAATTATGTACTTTTGCAGCGGTTTTGTCATCGGCATTAATACACCTATTAATTAATAATGAACGAAAACGACCTCAAGGTATTGATTGAGAAAATCAAAGGCGGCGACAGGGAGTCGTTCAACCAACTCTTCCGTCGCTATTATTCGCCTTTGGTGCGTTTTTGCATTCGTTTTGTGGCCGATGCCGACCAAGCCGCCGAAATCGTGCAAGACCTGTTCGTCAAGCTGTGGACCAACCGCGAGAAACTCACTGTCAACACTTCTTTCGAGTCCTATATGCTGCGTTCGGTGCGCAATGCGGCCATCACCTATATTAATAAGGAACGCTCCCACACCGAAGCCAACGAACGCCTTTATGCCGATGAGTCGGATGCCAACGACCCTTCCGAAACCCTGCAATCCAACAACTTGGAGTCGTCGTATCGCGAAGTGCTTGCCCATATGCCCGAAAAACGCCGTGAGGTGTTTCTCGCCAGCCGTTTCGACGGACTGAAATATGCCGAGATTGCCGAAAAACTTGGCATGTCGCAAAAGACCGTGGAGGCCCACATGAGCGCCGCCATCAAGCAACTGAGGGAAGGCCTGAAAGCCTATCTCTAAGCGAAAATCCTTGGCCGGCAAAAAAAATCGGAAAAAATTCGGTTTTCGACTAAGGGTAAATTCCAAGTTGTTAGTCTTATAGGTGAATCAGCGAGAAAAATACAAGCAAAATGAACTCGGTAAACAACAAATATGAAGCATTAATCACGAGCTACCTCGACGGGCAATGCACGTCGGAGGAGGCTCTTGAACTGCTTTCATGGGTGGCCGAGAGCGAAGACAACCGCTTGTATTTCAAGTCGCTCAAGGAAAAGGACGAAATTTGGAGCCTTACCGACTTCGCCATGCCCGACGACATCGACGTGGATGCCGCCCTCGATGTGGTCAGCGCGAAGATTGATGCCATCGAGGAGGAAAACGGGGCCAAGATTGTCGAGATGCCTTGGCTGCGCCGTAACTACCGCTATGTTTCGGGCATTGCTGCAGCCATCGTCGTCGCCCTGTTCTTCGGTTTCCTTGTGGCGAAACCTTTCAACTCGAACATCACTATGGCCTATAACGGCCAGGATGGGACTTCATCGTTGATCTTGCCCGACGGCACTTCTGTCGATTTCGATGCCGAAGGTGCGATCACCTATCCGAAACATTTCACCAAGTCGGCCCGTTCGGTCGACTTTGAGGGCACTGCCTATTTCGATGTCGTCAGAGAAGAGGAACGCCCGTTCGTCATCCACTGCGATGGCATGGATGTCGAAGTGCTGGGCACCACCTTCCTTCTCAATGCCGACAAAGACGCCGAGCGCTATACCGTCGACCTCTATACCGGCAAGGTGAGGATGACCTCTTTCGACAAGAAAGGCCGTGAGCTTGCCCATGTGGACGTGCTGCCTGGCGAGCGTGGCGTGTTCGATGCCAACGAAGGCGAGCTGAAGATGATGAGCTATTCCGAAGTGAAGGAGGAAGAGCTGATGACGGAGCATGTGTTGGTGTTCAACAACGAGAAACTGTCGAAGATCGTCGAGGCTTTGGAGTACATCTACAAGGTTGACATCGACCTTGGCGAGTCGTGCGCCTCCAAGAAACTGACAGCCCGTTTCTCCGACGACGAGTCGATCGACGACGTGCTTGAGACCATTGCTCTGGTGTCGGAAGTGACGGTCAGCAAGAAAGGCGAGACCTATCTTATCCGCTAAAGAATTTCCATTCCCCAAGTCATTTTTTTCGATGAAATGAGACTACCTCATTTTTTTGTCGTATCTTAGCGGCCTATTTTGAATTATCTTGGAAATGGAATACCCTCAAACCGATATATATGTTGATAGACAGGAAGATGGCTGCCGCGTTAGGGTGTGGTTGCCTCTTTTATTTCTGATTTTCATGGCTTTGGCCCTGCCGCAACGCGCTTGGTCGCAGTCGTTCAACCCGCTGATTTCGTTCTCGGTGGAGTCGTGCACCTTGGACAAGGCGTTGGAGAAACTCTTTGCCGAATACGAACTGAACGTGGCCTTCAGTAAGGCAGAGTTGAGCAAGATAAGGATCGAGAGCTATTCGTGTTCCTACAAGTCGGTCGAAGAGGTGCTGGCCGACCTGCTGAAAGGCACCGACTACGGTTTCAAGAAGATTGGAAAGCAGTATGTCATCAAGAAAAACCAACAGTTGGCCAATGACCCCGAAGCCGTTGCGACGCCTCCTGCCGAGCCTAAAATTGAAGTCGTCAAGCCGAAGCCCGACACTGTGGTCAGCAAGACGGGCGACACCATCCGCATCTACGACACGTTGCAGGTGATTCGTACCGTGATGCGCTACGACACCATCGTCGAAGTGAGGCATGAAGTGCGAACCGACACGGTTTACACGGTGAAATATAGGGGTTTGGAGATTCCGTGGCCCAAGTTCAAGGATAATGGCTGGTTCATTATGCCCTCGGTGGCATTGCCGTCGGCGCAATTCAGGCACGATGTTGCAATGCCGACCCTTGAAAATGGCTCGTTGGAAGTGACGCCAAGTTTCGCTTTCGGCATCGGCCTCGATGGCGGCTACAAGCGCAACCGCCTGAGCGTAGGCATGAACCTTTCGTATCGCTCGGTGCGCTATCGCTTCCTGCTCGAACAGACCCTTTTCGATGGCGACTATTACGTGAACGACACCCTCGACACCTATTATGTGGTGCATCCCGAAGGCGACACCACCTACCAATACATCCTTGACTCTACCTATGTGCCGCTGACGACGACAAACTATGCCTATCGCGATGTCAACCAGCTGGATTATATCGCCGTGGGCCTTTTCGCCACCTTCGATTTCGTCAAGACGGAGCATTTCAGGGCTTTCGTCAAGGCGGGTGCTTCGTTGGATTTCTTGGTCAAAGCGTCGGGGTCGTTGTATGTCACCGATTTGCCTTTCCATGCGCCCATCGCCAAGAGTCAGGTGGAGCTGGTTCGGCTGTCGTATTTTGGCGGTTTGGGTGTTGCCGTGAAGGTGGTCAACCGTGTCGAGTTGGTGCCCGAGGTGCATTATCGTGTGACCAACGGCGCCTTGTATCGGGCCGATTTCCCCTTCGACATGAGGATGCGCCAGTGGGATTTCCGTTTGGGTCTGACCTATTATTTCTAAGCCATGAGACCGTTCCGCTACATAAGGCTGCTTCTGCTGTTGCTCCTAACGGTGCCTGCCGTTTGGGGCGAGGCACAGCATTATGTTGCCATCAACGGTGAGGTCGATAGCCTTATGGTGCTGCCCAAGTTGGGCGGCGATTCGGCCTACTTGGTCAACGAGTCGCTGACGGTGCTCGATGGTGGCACATTGCGCGTGGAAGGCGGCGTGAGGATGATTTTCGGTCAGTCGGCCTACTTGCGCGTCGACGGTGGCAGTCTCTTCCTCGATGGCGGACGCAACGATTCCATTTATCTGCTCTGCTACGAGTTTTCGCACGACTGGGCTGGTCTTCAGCTGAAGAATATTGCTGAGGACGACACGGTGCGCATCACCTATGTCGACGTGGTGGGTGCCCTCACGGCCATCAACGCCTCCACGAGTAGCGGCGCGAACATCAGTCACTGCTCGTTCAACAACTATTACGCTGGTAAGGGCATTGAACTGATTGACTGCGACAACTTCTTGGTAGACAGTTGTTTGTTCTATCAATGTGTGGCAGGCATTGAGCTGAAATCGAGGGCGGCTGACAGCGAGGACAACGTGTTTTCGCACAACATTTTCGACCAAGGCCAGATTAATATTGAGATTTCAAATGTGGCTTACGGTTTCAAGTGCAACCGCAACCATGTCACTGCCAACTGTTTCCAGGGCGCTCCTACGGCCATCAGTTTCGAGGCTGTGGGCGGCATCTCCGACAAGGACGCCACCAACTATATCGAGGACAATTTGATTTCGTCGGACCTGCCCGAAGGCGGCTCCGGCTATTCGTCATACGGCATCAAGGCCTCCGTTGACTCGCTGGTGATCCGCAACAACGTGTTTTGGAGCAACGACGAAGCCGTCAGGATGATGCGGGTGTGTCATCTCGTTTTTGAGCATAACACTTTCTTCGACAATGAGTTGGTTGTCTCTAACCTACTTGAAGCAGGCTCGGCCACGTTTGTGGGCAACACCATCAGCGAGGCCAAGAAACGCATAGTGAGTTTCCCTTCGGCGAAATCGCGTTGGAATGGCAACAACTTTTTGCACTACAAGAAAGATGTCACGCTCTTTGCCAATGTCTCAATGGAGGATGTTGACATGCGGGGCAACTTTTGGGACGCGGCGACCGTTGCCGACATCGAAAGCGTCATCCTCGACAAGCACGATACGCCGACTTTGGGCGAGATCTTTTACGAAGAACGTCTGACGGAATGCGACACTACGGCTCCCATCGCCCCACCTTTCAGGGTGAAAAAGCAGTTTGTGAACAACAAGTGGCTGATTTCGTGGGACAAAAACATGGAAGCCGATGTCGACCATTATGTTTTGTTTTATGGTGATTTCAATTACTATAAGTTTGCCCATCGCATCGACGGCATCACGGAAAATTCATATATGCTGACACCGCAACAGGCTGAGGCCGTTGCTGTTGCGGCTTGCGACCGCGCCTACGACCCCGATGTGTATGCCTCTGTGGGACAAAGTGCCTATGCCTTTGCCGACTATTATCCTTATGCGGGCCCCGACGGCGAACTCTGTGCCCCACAGCCAAGTTTCGCCGCGACAGGTGCCAACATCCCGTATATGTACAGCAGTTTTGTGTGGCGCACTTCGGGAACGGGTGTGTTTTCTGATTCCATTTCGTTGAGTCCCAGGTATTTCCCGTCAGACGAAGACTTTGAAGCAGGGAATGTGACCTTGACTCTCAGAGTGACCAGCAACGGTGTCACCAAGACCGACGCTTTGCAGCTCAGTCTCTACAAAGCCTTGAGCGTGTATGCCGGCGAGGACGGTTTCAGCGGCTTGGACCGTCCAGTGATGTTGGACCAGTCCGAAGCCCAAAACTACGACTCCTTGCGGTGGCGCTCGATGGGCGATGGACGTTTTGAAGACTCGTTGGCTCTGCATACTGTCTATTATCCTGGAGCCAGCGACAAGGAAGCCGGCTATGTGAAGTTGCTGCTCGAAGCTTGGTCGTATTGTGGCTATGCCCACGACACCGTCCGCTTCGACTTGTTCAAGGACTATGCCCTCGAAGGACGTGTGTGGTCGGAGGGGCATGGCCGTCGCAACACGCAGGTGTTGGCGGCGGCGATGAGCGACGACCAGCTTTTTGGTTCGGGCTTCTATCGCACCGAGACCGATGAGAACGGCTTCTTCAGGTTCGACGCTTTGCTGCCCGACACTTACGTTTTGTATGCCTTCCCCGATACGATTGCCCCAGAGGTCGGTGGATGCTATTATTTGGGCGATCTGCAATGGAACGCGTCGAACATGATTCTCGTGGACGGCAATGTTTATGATGTCGACATTGAGATGCCATTATTGGTGTCGGGCTTCACTACGGGCACAGGTAGCATCACCGGTGTGTTCGACTATCCCAATGCGCCTTTCAAGGGGCGCGACTTCTATTGCCAGCCGTGGCTGCGCGAAGGCAGCGACGAGACTTACTGCACCGACGGCCTGTCGAATGTGGGCATCCTTTTGCTCAATGCGGGCAAGCAACGCATTTTGGGTTTCGCCTTGACCGACCCCAACGGTGGTTTCAGTTTCCGAAACCTGCCTTTGGGCACTTATCAGGTGATGGCCGACCTGCCACGCTACGGGCGGGGAATGTGCGAAGAGATTACCTTGACGGCTTCTGAACCTTCAGCAAGCGGTTTGCATCTCTTTGTAAACCAAGAGGGTAAGGTGGCGATGCGACAACAGAATGGTAGTTTGACAGCGTCGACATTGAGCGTTTATCCCAATCCTGCCAAAGAGACAATCACCATAGGCGGATTGCAAGGAAATAAGGAATATAAAGTCAATATAATGAATGAATTAGGTGTGACGATGCTTCCCGAAACGGCGATGAGTACTGACTTTTTTGGTGAGATTTCGGTTGCAGTGGGTGCGTTGCGCTCAGGTGTCTATTTCATTCAGGTGAAAGACGAAATGTCGTCGATGACAGTCAAGATGGTGAAACTATGAAAGGGTTGGTTATGAGGAAGTTCATTGTTATTCTCGCGGTTATGGCCTTTGCATTGGTGCATCATAGTGCTTGGGCGCAGGTGGCCATCAGCGGTAGCGTCACCGATCAGGATGAATTTACGCCCATCGAAGGTGCCGCTGTGACTTTCTTTGGCATTACCGAAACAAACGATACCATTGTCTGTCAGTTCTTTACCGATACTTTGGGCCTGTTTTACGATAGTATAGCTGCAGGTTCCTATTGCATTTGGGCCTCGGCTGAGGGTTACGAGACCTCGTTCTGGCCCGATTCGTTGCTCATCTTTGAAGACTCTTTGCTGATTAATGTCGGTTTTGTGTTGCATGAGGTATATGAACCGGTGCGTTATGTGGCGGCCCGTCAGTTCACGAACGACTTGGTGCGCGTCAGCTGGTCGGTGCACGATCCTTTGCTTTACGAGGACTTCGAGACGGGCGATTTCAGCCGTTTTGCCTGGAACAACACCATCAGCGTTTATCCATGGGCCATCGACTCCACCCATGCCTTTGAAGGCAACTTTTGCATGAAATCGACTTGCGAATGCGAAGGTGGCGGCGTGTCGCAGATTGAGGTCTCGGTCTATGTCCCTTTGGAGGGTAAGATGAGTTTTTGCAGCAAAATTTCATCGGAAAGTTCCTGGGACATGGGACGTTTCTATCTCGATGGCGTGAAAAAAATGGAGTGTTCGGGAGAGGAGGACTGGGCCGAGCATGAGTTCGACATCACCGTGGGCGAACACGTGTTTCGCTGGGATTATGTCAAGGACGCTTCCACCGAGGTTGGCGACGACTGCTTCTATGTGGACTGCATCCGGTTCTATCGGGCCGACAGCGCCAAATGCGACCGCTCGTTCCGCCATTACGACCTTTTCCGTAGCCGTTTCGAGGAAACACCCGTGCTGCTGGCTTCGCACCTCACGGATACCGTCTTTATGGAGATGAATTGGAACAGCCTGCCTTGGGGCAAGTATCGCTGGGGCGTGAGCTGCTATTACGAAGGCAACCGTGGCAGCTCCGACACCATTTGGTCGGCCTATCTCGACAAGGACATGACGACGACACTTGAAGTCAACGCGACCACCAATGTGGGCATTGTGCCTGCGGGAGCCACGCTGGCGCTGACTTCGCACGACGGGCAAGGCTACGACTACCAAGCTCAATTGGATGCCAACGGGCACCTCGTGATGCCCAACGTCTATCGTGACGCTTACGACCTGAGGTTGCATCTCGACGGCTTTGTGGACTATGTGTCCGACTCCGCGCTTTCCGTGATGATGCCGACACAGATTGACATTGAATTGATGGAGAATGTTTCGGGCATCGACAGCCTTTATGTCTCTTCGACGGGCTGGGCGATGTGGCGGCTCGAAGAGGCGAAAAGCCGTGATCTTCAATATTTTGAAATCCAATTGAATGGGGCCGATGCGGGCACGACCATAAGCGACCGTTTCCAACTCGATGTCAGTCAGCTGACGGAGGGCGACACCTGCGTGACCAAGGTTCGGCCCGTGTATCTTTCGGGAGCGGGCGAGTGGCGTGTCTGCCAGTGGGTGTATCGCCCGTGTTCCAATTTCGCAGGTAGCCCGAGTGGCCTGTCATGGGCATTGCATAATGAGGCCTTGCAGCTTTCGTGGGGTTATCCCGAAGGCAACTTCTTGGGAGCCATGTTGTTCCGCGAAGGCGAATACCTCGGTTTTGTGGAGGGGAACACCTATTTGGATGTCACTGTCGAGCTGCATGGCGAAGTGGAGTATTGCTTGCGGTTAGTGTATGGCGGCGACCTCGATGGCACTTACCATTCCATGTCGTGCACGCAATGCACTACGGCTGTCTTTCCTGCCTATTGCGACCCGCCCGCGAAGCTCGACGCAGTGATGTATGATGACGGTGGCGACGATTTTGGTGCTTTGGTGTCGTGGGGCGAGCGTCCCGAACCCATCAACCAATGGCTTGGTTACGACAATGGCACTTTCAAACGCTCGTTGGGCGGCGGCGACGAGCCTCGCATCTTCTGGGCCATTCGTTTCGATGCCGACACCTTGGCTCATTATGCCGGTAGTGCCTTGAAGAAGGTATCGCTCTATGATGTGGGCGCCGGCACCTATCAGCTTTGGGTTTATGTGGGTGGCGACACTGCGCCGCGCACCTTGGTTCGTTCGCAAAGCATGACCCTTGCGGGGACGAATGCCTGGCACGAGGAAGCCATCACGCCTGCCTATGTCATCCCCGAAGGCGAGCCGATTTGGATTGTGGTGGGACAACAAGGACTGTCGCGACCGGCGGCGGCTTGTCAGGACATGGGCGAGGCTGACGGACGTTGGGTGTCGCTCGACGGCGAGACCTGGACCGACATGCACACCTTCAACATGAACTACACTTGGATGCTCAGGGCGTTCTTCTCCAACCAAAGGGGACAGTGGATGACCCTCGGTCGCGATGGCTATACCTTGCAGCATTATAATCTCTACCGCTCGACAGATAATGTTGATTATCAGCAAGTCGCGTCGGTGACAGCCGTTGACGGGCAGCTGTATTACGAGTACCGCGACAACCTCTCAGAAGTGATGCACGACTATGTCTATTACCGCCTGACCGCCTTCTATCTATCGGACGACGGCGAGACCTGTGAGTCGGATTATGCCACAGCCTTCGACGACCCGTCGCAGAACTATGTCGTGATTGATGTCACTGCGACCGATGAGCGTGAAGTCGTCGAACTCCAACTCTATCCCAATCCTACCAATGGTAGGATTACGGTGGAGGCCGAAGGGATGCGGCGTTTGGAGGTATTCAACGCCAAAGGGCAGAGGGTGATGGAGGAAAAGCCCAATGCCGATGCGCATCAGCTTCAACTCTCAGGGATGTCAGCAGGCTTGTATGGGCTTCGCATCGAAACCGTAAAAGGCGTGACGGTGAAGCGTTTTGTGGTATGCGGGGAGTGATTTTTGCGCAATCGGGCGAAAAACTGTACCTTTGCCGCCAAAATTAGCAACCCATGATTTCCATCCAAAACCTCAGTATGCACTTCACCGGTGAGGATCTCTTCACCGACATTTCCTTTATGATTCGCGAGAAAGACCGCATCGGCTTGGTCGGCAAGAACGGCGCGGGCAAGACCACCTTGCTCAAACTGATTTGCGGCATCGAACAACCCTCGAAAGGCGATGTGATTATCCCTCAGGGTGTTACCATCGGCTATCTCCCGCAGGAAAAGAACGTGAACAGCGAGAAAACGGTTTTGGACGAAGCCTTGACCGCCTTCGATGAATACCACAAGTTAGAGAAGGATTTGGAACGGATGCAACTGGAATTGGCTGAGCGCACCGACTATGAAAGCCCGCAATATGAGAAACTTATCGTTAGGATGAACAACCTGAACGACCGTTTGGCCTTGCTCGGCGGCAACAGCATCGAAGGTGAGGCTGAAAGGATATTGGTGGGCTTGGGCTTCAGCCACGAGGATATGCTGCGGTCCATGCGCGAGTTCAGCAACGGCTGGCAGATGCGCGTGGAGTTGGCCAAAATCCTGCTGAAAAAGCCCAATCTGCTTCTCCTCGACGAGCCTACCAACCACTTGGACATCGAGTCCATCCAGTGGCTCGAAGGCTTCCTGAAGGCATATTATGGTGCCATCCTGATGGTGTCGCACGACCGCGCTTTCCTCGACAACATCACCGTCCGCACGGTGGAAATCTCGAACGGGAAGATTTACGACTATAAGGTGCCTTATTCGGAGTATGTCAGCCTGCGCGAGGAGCGCGTCGACATGCAGCGCTCGGCCTACGAGAACCAGCAGCGCGAAATCAAGAACATCGAGGCGTTTATCGAACGGTTCCGCTACAAGGCCACCAAGGCCAAGCAGGTGCAGAGCCGCGTGAAATTGCTCGAAAAGATGGATGAAATCGTGGTCGACGACATCGACTCGACGGCCATCCACTTCAAGTTCCCGCCCGCGCCACACAGCGGCAAGGTGACGCTTGAACTCAACCACGTCGGCAAATCCTATGGCGACAAGGTAATCCTCAAAGACATTAATCTGTTGATCCCGCGAGGGGAGAAGATTGCTTTCGTGGGGCGCAACGGCGAGGGCAAATCCACGCTGTCGAAAATCATCTGTGGCGTGCTCGACCACGAAGGCGAGGTGAAACTCGGCCACGAGGTGAAGATTGGCTATTACGCCCAAAACCAGCAGGACATGCTCGACATGAACAAGACCGTTTTTGAGACTTTGGACGACGTGGCCGTTGGCGATATGCGCTTGAAGGTGAAGGCCTTGCTCGGTGCGTTCCTGTTTCGTGGCGACGACATCGACAAGAAGGTGAAGGTGCTTTCGGGCGGCGAGAAAGCCCGACTCTCGTTGGCCAAAATGTTGCTTTTCCCGACCAATTTGTTGGTCCTCGACGAGCCGACCAACCATTTGGACATGCTCTCCAAGGACATCCTGAAAAACGCCCTGATCCAATACGACGGCACATTAATCATCGTCTCCCACGACCGCGACTTCCTGCAAGGCCTGACCAACAAAGTCTACGAGTTCCGTAAGCCGAACATCAAGGAATACATCGGCGATATTTACGATTTTTTGGAACAGAAGAACCTCAACCACCTGAAGGAGTTGGAGATAGCAGCCAAGCAACAGTCCCAAAAAACGGTTGCAGAGCCTGTTTCGCAAAACAAACTCAATTACGAGCGCAAGAAACAAATTGACGCCAAACTCCGCAAGGTCGACAAGGAAATCCAACGTTTGGAGGAGGCCATCGGCAAACTTGAAGCCGAGCTGGCCGAGCAAGACGCCATCATGGCCAACCCCGAGCAACATCCTGGAGTCAAGGTGGATAACGACTGGTATTGGGCTTACGGCCAAAAGAAAGAACAACTCCAAAAGCTGATGGACGACTGGGGCGAGAAGCAAATGGAGCGCGATGAGGTGTTGGCGGAGTACGAGAAGTGATTTTCGGAGATTATTATCGATTTTCTGCTGCTAAGTCCAAAATTTTTCGACTTAGCAGCAGATTATCTGTAAAAAATGTTCGATAACCTGCTGTTAAGTCATTTTTTCAACCACTTAGCAGCAGATTATCGTTATTCTTTGAACAAATCATCCAAATTCACTTCCGATTGTATGTTGTTCCAATAGGCATTGTGCGACACGCCGTAGGTGGTAATCATCGTGGTGTGGATGGCCTTGCGGATTCTGGTGACTTGTTTGAACACCTTTTTCCGCCTTCTAAGTTTGCTGTCTTCCTCGTTATCAATGGAATAGACATCATCGGAGAATTTCATTTCGCAAAGGTTGACAACGCCGTCGTTGCGGTCGATGAGCAGGTCGATTTGTGCGCCTTCGTGTTCATCGGTGGCTTCGGTGTGCCACGATTGCACACTGCTGATTACGCCGCCGATGCCTAACGCTTCTTTAATTTGCGGCAGGTGCCAAAGGCAAACGCGCTCGAAGGCTAATCCAGCCCAAGTCGCATGGAGTTGCGTCGGCAAGTTGTTGGTCCAGAAATGGTTGTCGTTCTTCGTGTTGTTGGTGAGGTAGCGGAAATAAAACAGCGTGAAGTTGTCCATCAGTTGGTAGAGGGCGTCGCGTTGCTTCTTGCCGATGATTTGGTATTTGCGGATGAAATTGCATTGCTCCAGTTCCTCCAGGGCGCGGACAAAAATGGAATTGTCGTTGAGTCCCGTGTTTTCCAAAAGCTCCTTGCGAGTCATACCTGCCTTTTTCGTGGCCAGTGCGGTGACGATTTCGATATAGGATTTGGGCTTTTTGAACAGCGAAGCGTAGAGTGCTTCAAACTCATTGCCGAGGCGACTGTTCTCGGTAAAAAACAGACGGTCAACGTTTTGTGCAAGGCTTTCGCTGCGGCGCAGGAGGCTCCAGTAATAGGGGATGCCGCCCAAAATCATATAGGCTTCCGCGAGGTCTTTTCGTGTCATGTTGATTTGCAGCGATTGGGCGTAAAGCTCACATTCGTGGAGGTTGAAAGGCCGCAGGTAGATTTGGTCGGTGAGGCGGTTGTGAAGGCCGCCGTGGTCGCGGATGATTTTCTTGATGATCCATGATGTGGCGCTGCCGCAAACAATGAGCACGATGTCGTTGCGCATGTTGGCCCAACCATTCCAAAAGTGTTCCAAGGCACTGACAAACTGCGATTTGGGTGTGTCCATCCAAGGCAGTTCGTCCAAAAAGACCACTTTCTTCTTGTCGGGCGATTGCTTGAGCAGGTCGCCAAGGAGGTGGAAGGCCTCAAACCAAGTGCGGGGCATCTTGCAGCGTTTCAGTCCGGCTTGGCGCAGCGACTCGCGAAACTCGCCCAGTTGCTCTTTTTTCGGTGCGTTGGCCACGCCCGTATGGTAGAAGGCGAAATGGTTTTCAAAGGTTTCCTTGATGAGGTAGGTCTTGCCTACGCGCCGCCGTCCATAAACGGCGCAGAATTGCGATTCGTCCTTGTCTAAAAGCCCAAGCAGCTCTTCCCTTTCTTTGTTGCGTCCAATCAGCATGATGTCTTTTTTTTCGTTTGACGTTGCAAAGAAACGAAATTTATTTCGGATAATCTGCTGCTAAGTCCAAATTTTTTCGACTTAACAGCAAGTTATTTGCAAAAAATGTTCGATAACCTGCTGCTAAGTCATTTTTTTAACCACTTAGCAGCAGATTATCGTGTTGTTTTTCCGAAATCGTGATAAAACAGAATTCCAAGAAATGCTTATTTTTGCCTCGAAATTTGAAACATGATGTTCTTCCAACCGCGCATAGGGCTGCATTACCATGAGGGTTTCAAGGGCTACAAAACGCTCGTCATGGGCGCGAAGCATCATTGCATCCTAAGACATTGCCCGTATTATGAAGATTGTGTAATTGTAAGAAATTGTGCAACTTACGACAAGATTTGCCCTGCTTATGGCGATCACCATGACTTGCGCCTTTCACAAAGCAATCAAATCGAAATCGATGCGTTTTTGGAGGAATACGACCGCTATCCCACCTATTCCTATTTCACGAAATTGATGTTGGGCAAGACCGACGATTGCACCGAAGCCGAAAAAACGGCGTTTTGGGAGCAAGTGGCTTTCGCCAACTATCTGCAATATTTTTGTCCTTCGCCACAAGTACCTGAATATGAAGAAGAATGGCTGAACTATCGCGCTGAGGACTGGACGGCATTTTTGGAGTTGTTGCAGACCGTGCAGCCCGAAGTGCTTATGGTGTGGAATCCGGCCTTGAAAACCCTGTTGGACAAGAAGATAGCCGCAGGAGAGATAGCAGGCTTGTCCCATTTCGACGATTTCCGTTCCGAGACTTTGACCATCAACCGCTATCTGTATAAGGTGCAGCCCAAGAAAACGCCGGAAGAGTTGTTCGCCGACTTTCGTGTGGCGTTTTGCCCTGAAAAAGACGAGGCGGAAGCTGCCCGACTGATGCTGAACGCCTTGCAGAAGGCGCGTTTCCGCCATTTTGCTCCTGCCGTGGAGCTTTCGGCGGAAATGGTTGAAGCCGCCAATCCCAACATCTGGGACAAGACGTTGATGCGGCATCTCGTCGGAAAATTGCAAGATGAATTGGGCTTGGAGGACATTGTAACTGCTTTTGAATCAGAGATTAAGCCATACGTTTCTGATGGCTGTTGTGCTTCGTCAGTGCTTTTGGGCTTCGTTGAAACAAAAGCCATCAATGTGGGTGGCCCGTTGAGGGAACTCTCGTGGTTCGACTTGGGGAAAACGGCTTCGGTCGATGATGTGGATACGGTGGTGCTTTTCCTAAACCAATTCAACGACAAACTTAGGGATTTTCTTAAAGCTTTAACTGATAAGAAGTTAAAACACCTTCTCGCATTGGTGCGGATAAAAGACGCCGACAGATTGTTGCCCGAAGTGGCCGAAAGTCCGTGTCTGGCTTCCATCGCGGAAAAGGGGGAGGCCCTGTTGGTCCGTTTCAGCGCCGACGCAGGCGAAAAGGTGGCACTCGAACATGATGGGAAACGGCAGCATCTCCGTCGCGGCAACCTCGTGCGGGGCATGTCGCTCCGTCCGTCCGATTATCTTTCGTCGCAGATGTCGAAGTCGGAATTGAATGGTTTGGTTTACAGTGTTTTCCATGAGCATCGCATTGCCATTCCCACGGCCAAGGGTGAGCGCGACTTGGTGGAATTGTTGGAGGGTTTGCTGAGCAGGAATTACATTTGCAGGCAGGGCAAGCGGCTGAAGGCGGCGCGGGGCAAGGCAGGGCAGTTGCTTTACCGGGGCTTGTATGAGGCTGGGTTGTCGTGGAACGAGTTGGAGGGCTTGTTTGCCGACGACAACATGGCCAAAAACGCCAACATGAAGAAGGTCGCCAAACTGCTTGAAACCCCATCGCCAGCAGGCAAGTATTACCGTGATCTGTTTGGTTTTTGAAGTTGATTTACGGATCTTTACGATTTAAAAGCATTTATTTTCAACGGTTTAACCATGCTTTTCTCTTCCAGAAAAGGGCGGCATTGATTTCTCTGTACTTTTGCGTCAAATAACATTAAGTTTTTGGTTTATGACGGCAAAAGTTGAACACGGTCTTAGAATTACTCCCAAACGCATCATTCGCGTCAACGGCCAAGTATTGACGCCAGACATGGTAGTCACCGTGACGACCAAAATGCAAGTCTCCGACCCGTTCTATAATGGAGCGGTGGAGATACAGGAAATGTACATGCGCATCTATGGCTTCGATTACAAGAAAGCGGGCTGTAGGAAGGATTATTTCACCGTTGAGGCATTAGGATGACGAACGGTTCCACCATCACAAACCCCTGCCCCCGCTGCCAAGCCACAGTAACATTGCACCTCCTGCCCAATGGTGCGATGGTGGACCCATGCCCACCGCCGAGGCTGTTGCCGTTTACCACCGTCCGTTGCCCGAAATGCGGAAAGAAGGTCCTCTTCTGGACGGGCTTCCGGCAGGTGGTGGGGTAAGAATCGGAATCGTAAAAACAGGTCTATTGCCTGCGGAAAGTGGAAAAAAATGGCACATTCCGCAGCGAATAGACGGTTTTTGACCGAAACGAATAACAGATAAACAAAGATGAACACAATTGAAAAGCAACGCCTAAATCACCTTACCCACTGGCCCGACGAAATCGTCAACGCCATCGCGTCGATGGAGGAGGCCAATATTTATATCAAAGCCGGACTGAAAGCCGCCCGCATCGGCAACCGCTGGGCATTGATACGCTCCGACATTGATTGGGCCGACTTCAGTGTGCGGCGCAACACTTGGCTCAAAAACCGCCTCGCCGACTACGACCGCTGGAAGGACTACAACAACGCCGACCTCATCGGCGAAGGCTTCCCGCCCCGCGATGTGAACGGCGACCCTTACGAGCTGCACCACATCGGGCAACGCCAAGACTCGCCCTTCGCCGAACTTACCTGGGCCGAGCACATGGGCGATGGCAACAACACCATCCTCCACCAAGCTGGGAAGGAGTCGGAAATCGACCGCCAGCAGTTCGACCGCGAGAAGTCGGACTATTGGAAGGCTCGCTTCAAGGCGTTCACGAAGGCTGAATTGGATTCGATATACAAATCATAGATGTCAAGCTGCTATTTGGAGTTTTTTTTGTAAGTTTGCAACGTAAAAGCAAAAATGGCAGGACGATGGAACCAGCAAACAGAAGATACCCCGTTGGGATACAGACTTTTGAAAGGATAAGGGAAGAAAACTACCTTTACATAGACAAGACCGATTTGGTTTGGAAAATGACCAAAGAGAGTCCGTTTGTCTTTCTCAGTCGCCCGCGAAGGTTTGGCAAGAGTTTGCTCACCACAACGTTGGATTCGTACTTCAAAGGGCAGAAAGAACTGTTTGAGGGGTTGAAAATCATGGAGTTGGAGAAGGAGTGGGAGAGATATCCTGTCATTCATATTGATTTAAGCGAGGCCAAAGGCTGTGAGTCGGCAAGCGATTTGCGTGATGCTTTGCTGTTGCTGCTTAAGCCCGAAACAGCGGTTTATGGTCGTGACGATGATGAGAAATATCCCGGTTCGGTCCTTAGAGGGTTGATACGCCGCGCATACGAAAAGACTGGCAAGCAAGTCGTTGTTCTCATTGACGAGTATGACGCGCCCCTGCTTGAAGTCCTGCACGAGGACGATCGTCTTGCCGATTTTCGCCGTGTCATGCAGGAGTTCTACCAGCCTTTGAAGGCCAACGAAGCCAAGATACGCTTCTGTTTCATCACGGGCATCACCAAATTCAGCCAACTCAGCATTTTCTCCACCATCAACAACCTGACTAACATCTCGATGGACGACAAATACGCCGCCATCTGTGGCATCACGGAGGATGAGTTTGCCAATGACATGGCCCCCGATATTGAGATGCTTGCCAAGGAATACGAATGTACCCCCGATGAGATGCGTGCCAAGCTGAAACTGCAATACGACGGCTACCGGTTTGCGGGCAAGTCGCCCGACATCTACAATCCTTTCAGCCTTCTCAAGTGCTTCAACCAAAGGAAGATAGCCAACTATTGGTTCGAGAGTGGAACACCGACATTCCTGATCAGGCAGATGCAACAATTCAGGACCGACATCACTACCATGGAAAGCATAGAGGCTTCTGCCACGTCGTTTGACTGCCCTACTGAAGCCATGACTACCGCTTTGCCTTTGCTGTATCAGAGCGGCTACATTACCATCAAGGATTATGATAGGGAAGCTGACTCGTACATCCTTTCCATACCCAACAAAGAGGTCCTGACGGGGTTCGTTTACGGTTTGGTCCCCACATACATCGGCCTTGACAGTGGCATGGTGCGCGACGGTTTTGCCATCAAGTTTTGGCGTTTCATGAAAAAGGGTGACGTAGACAACGCCATGGCCGAGCTGAAATCATTCCTCGCGGGCATTCCATACGTTGAGGGCTTCAAGAAGAAATTGGAGAGCGTGTCGAACTATGAAGGTTTCTATGAATACACCTTTTGGCTCATCTTTAACATGTTGAATTTCTATGCCCGCACGCAAGTGAAGTGCGCCCAAGGCCGCATCGACGTTGTGTTGCAGATGCCTGATGTCACCTACGTTTTTGAGTTGAAGGTGAACGGCACGGCACAGGAAGCACTCAACCAAATCAACAGCAAGAACTATGCGCTTCCCTACGAAACCGAAGGCCGCAAGGTGGTGAAGATAGGCGTCCAATTCGACCGCGATACGATGACGGTGGGGGATTATGTCGTGGAAGGATTGTGATCCACGGAAAAACAAAAAAATGCGGAACGAGACGATGTCGCTCCGCATTTTTTATGGTTGGAATGCTAGTGCTTATTCAATAACCATGTCGAACGGCATCCGTGCCTGGATTCCCGTGTTCTTTTGCAGGTTCTCAATGCCTTTCACGTAGTCGTAGTAGGCACCGAGCTTGCTGCGCATGGCCGCATCCAACTTGTCGGCATCCGAGCCGCTCAGCGATTCCATCAAGCGAGTGGCGAAGTCCTTTTGCTTGGGCCATTCGGTCACTTTGTAGTCGCTGCCTAACTCAGCCTTCTGAGCGGCGTAGGCGATGGCGTCTTCCATGTCGCCGAGTTGGTCAACGAGGCCAATCTCGATGGCATCGACACCCGACCACACGCGGCCTTGACCGATGCTGTCGACGAAAGCTTGCGTCAGGCCACGGCCTTCAGCCACGCGCTTGGTGAACTGGTCGTAGGTCTTCACCACGTTCTCTTGCAGTTTGCCATATTGGAACTCGGTGAGCGGTTGGGTAATCGTGCCAAAGTCGGCGTTCTCGTTGGTCTTGGCCACGTCGAAGGTCAAGCCAATCTTGTCGTTCAGGAAGCCTTGGGCGTTGGGGAAGGTGCCAAACACACCGATGGAGCCGGTGAGGGTGGTGGCGTCGGCAAAGATGTAGTCGCCCTTGGCCGAAATCCAGTAACCACCCGAAGCGGCGTAGTTGCCCATCGAGACGATGACGGGCTTCACTTCCTTGGTCAGGTCAAGCTCGCGACCGATGATGGCCGAAGCCACGGCACTGCCACCAGGCGAGTTGACGCGCAACACGACGGCCTTCACGCTTTCGTCCTCGCGGGCCTTGCGGATGGTCTTGCTGAGGTTCTCGGAATAGATGTTGGTGGTTTCATCGCCTTTGCCGTCGAAGATCTGCCCCGAGGCGTAGATGACGGCCACCTCGTTCTTGCTCAGGCTCTTGTCTTTGTAGGTTTTGGCATACTTGGCATTGCTGATGGCGTTGATGCTCTTGTTGCTTCCAGTGAGGCCTTTCAGCTCGTCAAGCACTTGGTCTTTGTAATACAAATTGTCGACAAGGCCATATTCCAAAGCTTTGTTGGCATCGAAAATGGTTTCCAGGTTGTCGGCGATTTGGTTGAGTTGTGCCACGCTGATGTTGCGGCTTTGGCTGATGCCAGTGAGGATTTGTCCCCAAACGGAACCTAAAAGCTTATCCATCTGTTCGCGGTTGGCTTCGCTCATCTTGTCGAGGAAATAAGGCTCCACGGCACTCTTGAAGCGGTTGTTGGGACCACGGACGATTTGCATTTCGACGTCAAGTTTTTCAAGCAAGTGCTTGTAGAACATCACCTGCGAAGCCATGCCATGCAGGTCTAACGCGCCTTCGGGATTCAGGAAAATCCTGTCGGCGATGGAGGCGATGTAGTAGGCGCTTTGCGAATAGCTTTCGCCGTAGGTGACGATGAACTTGCCCGACTCCTTGAACTCGATGAGTTTGTCGCGGATTTCTTGCAAGGTGGCCGTGGAAGTGGGTATGCTGCTCAGTTCCATGTAGATGCCTTTGATGTTCGGATCGGTCTTGGCTTGCTCGATGTTGCGCAGGATGTCGTTCATGCCAGTCATGTCTTGCGACTCCATCGTCTGGAAATTGATGCCGCCAAACGGGTTGTCGGTGGTGCGGTCGGGAATGGCGTAGTCAAGCTTCATGTAAAGCACCGAATTGGGCTTCAGGGTGGTGGAGGTTTCCGCCTCAGCCTTCGAGAGGCTCGATATCATGGACGAAACCACGCCGACCTTGATGAAAAAGTTGATCACCAAGGCAATCAATGTGCCGATGAATGCGGCAAGGACAACTTTGTAGAATTTCATGATGATGTTGGATTTGAGATTTAAGATTCGAAATTCAAGATTAGTTGGGGGCAAAAGTACAACATTTGTTGAAATATCGGGTTGTTTTGTTGTGGAAAAGAATTACCTTTGCCGAAAATCTCGAAGATGGAAACAGCTTATGTGCTTTTTGGATCGAATTTGGGCGACAAGGAGGCGCTTTTTGCGCAGGCTTGCCTATTAATTAATAATAGGTGTGGGCGTGTGGTGAAAGTTTCGTCAGCCTACGAGTCGGAGCCGTGGGGTTTTGAGGCCGAGGAATGGTTCTTGAATCGGGTGATTGTGTTGGAAACGGAGTTGTCGCCCGAAGTGCTGTTGGATGCCTTGCTTCAGATTGAGAAGGAGTTGGGGCGGGTGCGTAATCCCGAAGCGAAGGGATACACGTCGCGCACCGCCGATTTGGACATCCTATATTACGGCAACCGCATTGTTTTGACAGACCGCCTTACCATTCCCCATCCGCGACTACACCAGCGCCGTTTTGCTCTTTTGCCACTATGCGAGGTTGCTCCCCAACTTGTGCATCCCGCGTTCAACTTCACCCAAACCGAGCTGTTGCGGCGTTGCCACGACTTTTCGGAAGTAAGAAAAATCGAAAACCCATGCAATACAACTATATAGCCATAGAAGGGACCATAGGTGCGGGCAAGACTTCGCTCGCCACGCGCATCGCAAACGATTTCAACGGGAAACTCGTGCTCGAGGAGTTTGAAGGCGACAAGAACCCGTTTCTGCCCAAGTTCTACAAGGAGCCGGAAAAATATTCTTTCCAGCTCGAAATGACTTTCCTCGCTTTGCGGTTCCAGCAGCTGAAGGACAAGCTCGGTGCCCTCGACTTGTTCCATGACTTCATCATTTCGGATTATTATGTGGCCAAGTCGCTGATTTTTTCGCGCAACAACTTGCAGGAGGACGAGTATCAGCTGTTCTCGCGTTTCTTCAATATCATCTTTTCTGATATGCCCAAGCCCGAGCTGTTGGTATACCTCTATTCCGATGTGTCCAAATTGCAACGTAATATCCGCAAGCGCGGGCGTAGTTATGAGCAAGAAATCAGTGATTCCTATCTGGAGAACATCCAGCAGGGCTATTTCGACTTTTTGCGGCAGCAGCAAGACAACATGCGCATCTTGATGATCGATACGAACCGCCTTGACTTTGTGGCCAACGAAAGCGACTACCAAAGTATCATCGAGGCCATCGACCAGCCTTACGACATCGGGCTGCATCGGGTGACGTTGTGACGCTCAGCAAGGCACAAAAAAAGCCGCTCACAATTGAGCGGCTTTTTTTGGTTGGTTAAGGGAACAATTACTTTCTCTCAACGACTTTCATCACTTGCTCTTGCACCGTCTCCATGGTGTAGATTTCGGCACGACGGAGTTGCGGCAGGATGTCCTTTTCGAGTTCAGGATAGATGTCGCACATCTCGCGGATGGTTTGCTCCTTGTTGCTCGAGTTGTTGACGTTGTTGACGATGGCGTCCTTGTCCTTCAGGTTGCTGTTGCGAACCAGCTCGACGAAGGTGTTCCAGTCGGGACCGTAGCCCTTGCCGCTGATTTCGACAGCCGTCTTCTTGGCAACCTTCTTCATTTGCTTGTCGGCAGCGTTGGCACGGTTGTTCGACAGTTCGTTGTTGTGGCCTTCTTCACCTTCGGGTGATGCCCAGGCGCGGACTTCGAACTTGGTCACGCCAGCCTTCAGCAGGTCGTTGAAAGCGGCATCGGCATCCTTGTTGAGTTTTCTTCTGCCGTTGATGTCGTAAGAATCCTTGTTGTAGAAATAGGTGAGTTTCTTCACGGCCACTTCCTTGTCGACGGTTTCGTAGATGGTGTCGTAAACCTTTTCAGGAGCCTTGGCGATGACACCGTCGGCCAGTTTCACGGTCGAACCGGTGGTGAAGTATTCGTTCTTCACGATCTCGTCTTGGGTCGGATAGATGGTGCCGTTGTAGACATAGAACATCGGGTCGCCCTTCAGTTCGCAGTTGGCCATCTCTTCTTGGTAAGGCATGCAATAGTGCTTGGTGAACTCGCCGCCTTCCTTGTAGTTGACGCGGAAGTCGCCTTCGCCCTTGACCTTTTCACCGACGAAGGTGATGGGGTCGATGTTGATTTGGCCACCGTTGTAGGCCAAATAAGGCTGCAGGTTCATGACGGCTTGCTTTTGGAAGTACTCGGCAGGGATGGTGACGATGACGTCGAAGCAAACATTGCCGTCTTCGCCTTGGACCAGCGGGTCAGGATTGACGCGGTAGGTGATCTTCTTCGACTCGCGGGCCATCTTCTCGATGTCGCAAGGATTGTTGAACTTCACGCGCAGACCGAGGTTGAGCTGGCTGTACATGTCCTTGTCGTTGATGATACGGCCTTGTTCGCTCGATTTGGCCACTTGGTCGAGAGCATCGGTACCGGTGAAGGTGTAGGTGTAATCGAGGAAGAGGTCAAACTTGGGAGCGATGTTGAAGGTGAACTCCATACCGACGGGCACATTGAAGGAAAGCGCGCGCTTTTCGGCAGCGGGGGCAAGTTGTTCGCCGACGGTTTCGGTCTCTTGGTCCATGAGGATTTGGTTGACAGCACCAGCTTGGTAGTAGAGGCCGCCAATACCGATGTGAGGCACCAAATTGATGACTCTTCTCGGGTTGTAGTTGAACAAGTTGAACAGGTTGAAGGTCAGGTTGAGGCTACCTTCGATGTAGTTCGACTGGTCGAGACCGAGGTCGAAGAGCACTCTGTCGGCGTTTTCATTGAGGAACACCAAGGCTTGTTCGTGCTTGTGGCCGGCGAGGGTGCCGTAGCCGCCTTTGAGGTTCAGGCCGATGACCTTACCAAATTGGTAACCTACGCCAAAGTGGGCATCCCAGTTGGGCTGGAGAGCCATGTCCTTGAAATGGTTGAAATCATCCCAAATTCCGCCGTTGTAGTTGGCCAAGTCACCGTGGTTGATGGAGAGACCTCCGTCAAGCTGGATGTACCAATACTTCTCAGCAGGTTTACCTTTCTTCTTGCCTTCCTGAGCGTTCATGCTGAAGGGAAGGACAGCCATGACGACGAGCATCAATAGCTTCGAAATAGTCAAATTTTTCTTCATAACGCAATTGTGTTAGGTTTGTAATTTAATTAGTTGATTTTATTGATTTCTAATACTTTCTCTTTGGTCTAACTATTCTAATTAGCGAACAAAAATAGGAATAATTTCAATCGGTTGTACCAAAAAGTGTTTTTTTTTGCTTTTTTTTCGTTTTTTTCGCCAAAAATGCCTGTAAAACAGCACTATTTGGCGGTAAGATGCAGCTGCTCGAAAATCTTCCACATGACGATGCCGGCACACACCGACACGTTGATGGAGTGTTTGGTGCCTTCTTGCGGCAACTCGACGGCACCATCGCAATAGGGCAGGGCTTCCTCGCTGACGCCTTCCACCTCGTTTCCAAGGATATATGCGGTTTGAGGCTCGAACTTGAAATCCTGCAAAGCCACGCTGCCTTCCACTTGTTCGACAGCATAAATCTTGTAGCCTTCGGCCTGCAGGGCTTGGCAGGCGGTCTCGGTGGTCGCGAAATGGCGCCACTTCACCGTTTCGTCGGCACCCAAGGCGGTCTTGTGGATCTCGCGGTGGGGCGGACAGGCCGTGATGCCGCACAAAAACAGCTCGCCGATGCGGAAGGCGTCGGCGGTGCGGAAAAACGCGCCCACGTTGCTCAACGAACGGATGTTGTCGAGCACTATTATAATAGGTGTCTTTTCGACCCGCTCGAATTCTTCTTTGCTGAGGCGGTTCAATTCGTCTGTTCTGAGTTTTCGCATGGTTCTCTATTTTGCTGCAAAGTAAGTGAAAATAGGTGTCGGCATGGCAAAAATGTGGATTTTTTGGACGAACGAGCCAATTGTCTCAAACAAAACACTAATTTTGTACCGAATTTGAAGACGGAGGACGAAGGACGTCCCCAGTCCTAAGTCCCCAGTCCTAAGTCCTTTAGTCAAAACAACAACAAAACCTATGGCAGAGAAAGCAACCGAAACTCCGTTGATGAAGCAGTATTTTTCGTTCAAGGCGAAATATCCTGATGCGATGCTGCTTTTCCGCGTGGGCGATTTTTATGAAACATACGGTGAAGACGCGGTGAAATCGTCTGAGATTCTGGGTATTGTGTTGACCAAACGTTCGAGTGCAGTGACCGATTCGGTGGAATTGGCGGGCTTCCCGCATCATGCTCTGGATACTTATCTGCCCAAATTGGTGCGTGCCGGACTGAAAGTGGCTATCTGCGAGCAACTTGAAGACCCCAAACTGACCAAGAAATTGGTTAAACGCGGCGTGGTGGAGTTGGTTACGCCCGGCGTGACGTATAATGACAACGTGCTGGAACAAAAGGAGAACAATTTCTTGGCATCGGTTCATCTCGACAAGGATGTTTCGGGCGTGGCGTTTTTGGATGTCTCAACGGGCGAGTTTTATTTGACGCAAGGAGCTAACGAATACATTGACAAACTGTTGCAGAGCTTCAACCCTTCTGAGGTCTTGGTACAACGCAACAAGCGCAAGGACTTCATCGACTTGTTCAGCGCGAAGTATTACCTTACCGTTTTCGACGATTGGGTCTTCACCGACGACTATGCCAATGAGGTCCTGAACAAGCATTTCAACACGGTTTCGCTGAAGGGTTTCGGTGTCGACGACTTCCCGAAAGGCATCGTGGCGGCAGGTGCGGCTATTCATTATCTGATTGAGACACAACACGATAAGATTGACCATATTACCGCATTATCACGCATCGACCAAGGGCAATATGTGTGGCTCGACAAGTTCACCATCCGCAACTTGGAGCTGCTGCACACGTCCAATGTCAATGCAAAGACCTTGATTGACGTCATCGACAAGACCGTTTCGCCGATGGGCGGACGACTGATGCGTCGCTGGTTGAGTCTGCCGCTGAAAAACAAGGAACAAATCGAGGCGCGGTATGAGGTGGTGCGCTATTTTGTGGAGCATCGCGACCAAATCCAGAAGTTCCAGGATGCCATCCGTCAGGTGGGCGACTTGGAACGATTAATATCTAAGGTGTCGCTGGCACGGGTCAACCCTCGTGAGCTGTTGCAAGTGGGGCGCGCACTGGACCAAATCGAGGTGCTGAAAAAAAACTGTGAGGATAGTCAATACCCAGCCTTGCAACGCTTTGCTGAACAGTTCAATCCTTGCGTTTCCATTCGCGAAAGGATCAAGAAGGACCTGAATCCCGATGCGCCTGCCTTGCTCTCAAAGGGCAACTACATCGCCGACGGTGTGGATGCCGAACTCGACGACCTGCGCAACCTGTCGCGCTCGGGCAAGGAATATCTGATGGACATCCAACGCCGCGAGATGGAACGGACTGGTATTTCTTCCTTGAAAGTGGGTTATAATAACGTGTTTGGCTACTATCTCGAAGTGACTAATTCCCATAAAGACAAGGTGCCAGCCGAATGGATCCGCAAGCAGACGCTGACCAATGCCGAGCGTTACATCACCGAGGAGCTGAAGGAATACGAGCAGAAAATCCTCGGCGCGGAGGAGAAAATCAGCGTCATCGAGCAGCGCGTTTACAACGAATTGGTTACAGCCGTGACGGAGTTTGTGGAGCCCATCCAGGTGGATGCCTCCATCGTGGCCCGCATCGACTGCCTTGTCAGCTTCGCTGATATTTCGCTGAAAAACAACTATGTGCAGCCTGTCATTGATGACTCGTTTGTCCTCGACATCAAGGAAGGCCGTCACCCCGTCATTGAGCAGATGATGCCAGTAGGGGAGAGCTATATCGCCAACGACGTCTACCTCGACCGCGACAAGCAGCAAATCATCATCATCACGGGACCCAACATGTCGGGTAAGTCGGCACTGCTTCGTCAAACGGCATTAATAGTGCTGATGGCGCAGATGGGCTGTTTCGTGCCTGCTGCTTCAGCACGGATTGGATTGGTTGACAAGATTTTCACCCGTGTTGGCGCGTCGGATAATATATCGTCAGGAGAATCCACATTTATGGTGGAGATGAACGAGACGGCGAGCATTTTGAATAATGTGTCGTCGCGGAGCCTTGTGCTTTTGGACGAAATTGGGCGTGGCACCAGTACCTACGACGGCATCAGCATCGCTTGGGCCATCACAGAGTTTTTGCACGACCACCCCGTGAGTCGCGCCAAGGTGATGTTTGCCACGCACTATCACGAGCTGAACGAGATGGAGGACTCGTTTGCCCGCATCAAGAACTACCATGTTTCGGTGAAGGAAGTCGGCAACAAGGTGGTGTTTTTGCGCAAGTTGAAGCGCGGCGGCAGCGCCCACAGCTTCGGTATCCATGTGGCTGAGATGGCCGGAATGCCGCGCAAGGTCATCGAACGCGCCACGGCGTTGCTCAGCGTTTTGGAGAAGTCGCACACCAGCAAAGATGTTGAGAAGGCCGCCGCCAAGAAAACCGACGATGGTATGCAGCTGAGTTTCATCCAGTTGGACGACCCGCTGTTGCTCCAAATCAAAGAGGACATCCTCAACACGAACATCGACACTTTGACACCCGTTGAGGCTTTGATGAAGCTGAATGAAATCAAAAAACTACTTTCCAAAGTATAGTTTTAGCGTAATTTTATGCTTTGGAAAGCAGAAAATTTTCTTTTTTTATGCTTTGGAAAGCAGAAAATGTATTGTTATCTCGCCATTGATGATGTGGAACTGGTTAATTCATTTTGTCTCATTGCCATCTGCCTTCGTTTTGCTCTTTTTGCTTCTTTTAAGATTGAAAAAATCTATCAATCCCAAAACCTTGAATAACAACAAGGCCGCAGCAATAACACAGAGGACAATGACAACAATTATGAAGCTTACATCCGTGAAGTATTCGCATGAAATCTGGTTATCATTGTTTTGCGCCAAGGCGCTTTGGAATGAGAGTGCCAACAAAAGCACTATAAAGTAAGTTTTCTTCAAAGACTTTGGTTTTTAAGGATTTAACTGGGTATAATATGATTTAATTACTACAAAAAACGTGTCCGTTTATTCTGCATTCTGATTGTCTTTGTCCAAATTCTCCAAAACCATCTCCAACTTCAGTTCAACTTCGGGCGAGACATACACGTTGCTGATAAAATAGGCCACCAACAAAATTAGGGCAATCATGAAACACACAAAGAAAACGGTAAATACCTGTTCTAAATTTGATGGCCAATTTAAGACAAGCACGTATGCCCCCCAAGCCATTATGAGCAAAATGGTTAAAATCCATAGAAACCTGTTCCCTTTTTTGTAGATTTTCAGGGCTTTGCGGAGCCGACGTGCGTATTCCGTCACAGGCATAGAGACGGAATTGCCTTGGCGAACCACAAGATATGTGTAAATGCTTATTACGAGGAGACCCACGCACCAAAGTAGAAATATCCCAAGTTCAAGTTTCCAATAGAAGAAAACTGCCCAAGCGGAAATTAAGACGATTCTGACAATCAGTTTCCGCTGTAATTCGGAAAGGTGTTTTTTTGTGGCTTCACTGACGAGCCTTTCGTCAACGATGCTTTCGTTTTCCAACTTCTCGTTCAAGGTGGCCAATTGCGCCCGCATTTCTTCCAATTCGTTGTTTTCCATTGCTTTGCGTTTTTATTCGTTTGACATTTTCTTCAGTTGTTCCTTGATTCTGACCAATTTGACGGAGACGTTCTTCGTGGAGATGCCGATGATTTGCCCGATTTCCTCGTAACTCATGTTTTCGAGCCAAAGCAAAATGATGGCCCTATCGACTACGCCGAGTTTGTTGATGCGGCGGTAGAGTTGCTGGATTTGCCGGGTGTCTTCATCGGTGTCGGTGAAGAGGTTGATGTCCATCGAGAGCGGCACGGTCTCCACGCTGCGTTTCTTCTTGCGCTCGGCGGTGAGGCAAGTGTTGAGGCTGACGCGCCAAATCCAGGTCTTCAAGTCGCATTGCCCCTTGAACGAGTCGAAGCCTCGCCACAGGTTGATGAGTGTCTCTTGGAACAGGTCGTTGGCCTCGTCGTTGTCTTTCGAGAAGAGGTAGCACACGGTGTAAATCGTGTTTTTGTGTGCCTTCACGATGGCGGTAAACTCATTTTCTTTCTCCTTCATTGTCGGAATCGTTTGCCTATTAGACGCAAAACCAGCGAAAAAACTACAAAGGAAGAAAAATTTTCTCGAAAATGTTTGCTGTATTGAAAAAAGTTGTACTTTTGCAGCGCAAAACAAAAGCGGAAATCCAAAAAAAAAGGATTACCGATTGTTGAAGACAAGCGGAAATAGCTCAGTTGGTAGAGCACGACCTTGCCAAGGTCGGGGTCGCGAGTTCGAGTCTCGTTTTCCGCTCTCTTTGCCCAGGTGGCGGAATGGTAGACGCGCACGTTTCAGGTGCGTGTGTCGAGAGGCATG
>DGXB01000055.1 GCA_002396205.1 Bacteroidales bacterium UBA4243 | reverse complement strand
GGTGCCGCTGATGGGGCAGACGATCTCAAGGTCGAGAATCAATTGCTTGATGGCGTCGAGGTCATTCTTCTCCATGGCACCGTACAGGCGGTGGCTGATTTCCTCAATCTTGGCCTTGTGTTCAAGGACGCGCGGGTTGGTGGTCACGAATTGCTCTTCGTTGAAGGCGTCGCCAAAGCGCTTGCGGGCTTTTTCCACCTCTTTATTAATCTTCTCCTCGATTTTGGCCATGTAGTCTTCAACCAAAACATCGGCGCGGTAGCGTTTCTTCGAGTCGCGGTTGTCGATGAGCGGGTCGTTGAAGGCGTCCAAGTGGCCAGAGGCCTTCCAAGTGGTGGGGTGCATGAAGATGGCGGCGTCGATGCCTACGATGTTCTCGTGCATCTGCACCATGGCCTTCCACCAGTATTCGCGGATGTTCTTCTTCAGTTCCACGCCGTTCTGGCCATAGTCGTAAACGGCTGAAAGTCCGTCATAAATCTCGCTCGAAGGGAAAATGAAACCGTATTCCTTCGCATGAGCGGTTATTTTCTTGAAAAAATCTTCTTGATTCATAATTAACTGATTATTTGTTATTTACTTGATTTTCTTGATAAGTTCTTTTGCTGTGATGTCGCGCATCAGCGTGAAGGCGAACCATTTCTTCCCCAAATCCTTGATCGAAGCCCCGATGTGATAGACTTCATCATCAATGAGCAGGAAACGGTCGTGCGCCTTGGTGAATTGATGGACTTCAATAACAGGATATTGGCAGTTATGTTTGTTGATGTCCAATTGCAATTGAGGGCTGATGTTTTGCGTATAGACTTTCGCCATGACGTTGTTCTCTCGCTTGTCAAGCAAAGAAAGCACGGAATCGTCTACATAATTGTCAATGAGGACGATGGATTGTTTGGCGTTTTTGATGAGATCGGCAACGAAACGGTAGGCGTCAAATACTTGTCCGTCGAAGAAGATGCCTTGTTGGGGTGGTGTTTGGGCATCGAGTCTTTTGAAAACTTCATCTAAGCGTTTGTCGGTCTCAATTTGATGATATTCGATGGTCGAAAGACGCTGGAAGATCTGTGCGTTGTTCGAAAGAAAGTGCCGCATGGAAGTAAAAGCCCGCATTATGCGGATATTGGCCTCAATCGCCATGGGTGAATGAAGAACACCACTGAGCATTGCTATGCCATTTTCGGTGAAGGCGTATGGCAAATAGCGATTTCCTCCCCAACTTGAGATGCCATTTTGGCATTTCAAGTTTTCCATTTCTTCTTTTGTGAGTTGAAACATGAAATCGAGAGGGAATCTCTCCAAGTTCCTTTTGACTTGTCGATTCAGTTGACCGGTTTCCACGTTATAAAGTATTGCCAAATCCCTATCGAGGAGAACTTGGCACCCCCTAATCACATGTATCAAAGACTCAATATTAATGGTTTGGATGTTGCAAATATCGGCTTTATGATGTTCGCTTTTGACGGGCAAATTGCCTGTTAATTCAGAAATCACTTTCTTTGCCATCACTAACGCTATTAGATAATCAGCATCGCGTCGCCATAGGTGAAGAAGCGGTACTTCTCTGCGATGGCTTCCTTGTAGGCTTTCATCAGCACGTCGTAGCCGGCAAAGGCGGCCACTTCCATCATCATCGACGACTTGGGCAGATGGAAATTGGTGATCATGGCGTTGGCCACCGAGAAGGTGTAGGGCGGGAAGATGAACTTGTTGGTCCAGCCTTTGTAGGGCTTGATCTTGCCACCGATGGTCATGGCGGTCTCGAGGGCCTTCAGCGAGGTGGTGCCGACGGCAAACACCGTGTTGTGGCGTTGGTTGGCCTCGTTGACCAAGGTGCAGCATTCCTCGTCGATATACATCTCTTCCGAGTCGGGCTTGTGCTTGGTGAGGTCTTCCACTTCGATGTCGCGGAAGTTGCCCATGCCGGGATGTAAGGTAAGCTCGGCGAATGAGGCTCCCAGAAGCTCAAGGCGTTTCATCAGGATTTTGCTGAAGTGCATGCCTGCGGTGGGGGCCGAAACGGCGCCTTCCACCTTGGCGTAGATGGTTTGGAAGTCTTCGGCGTCCTCGGGGCGTTCGTCGCGGTTGAGTTCCTTCGGGATGGGCGTGTGGCCGAGCGACGAAAGTGTCTTCTTGAACTCCTCGTAGGGACCGTCGTAGAGGAAGCGCAACGTGCGGCCGCGCGAAGTGGTGTTGTCGATGACTTCTGCCACCAGCTCGTCGCCGTCGCCGAAGTAGAGCTTGTTGCCGATGCGGATCTTGCGGGCCGGGTCGACGAGCACGTCCCAAAGGCGGCTCTCGTGGTCAAGCTCGCGGAGCAGCAGCACCTCTATCTTGGCGCCGGTCTTTTCCTTCTCGCCATAGAGCTTGGCGGGGAACACCTTGGTGTTGTTGATGACGAACACGTCGCCGTCTTTCACGTAGTCCACCAAATCCTTGAAGATGCGGTGCTCGATCTTGCCGGTCCGACGGTCGACGACCATTAGGCGGGCTTCGTCGCGGTTTTGCGTTGGCTGCAAAGCGATCAGCTCGCTCGGCAGGTTGAATTTGAATTGTGAGAGTTTCATTGTATGATGTTGTTTTTGTTGATCTTCACTCCAATAGAAATTACAAAGATACGACAAAATCGGAATTTTGTCAAGTAAAATTTTATAATCGGCTGATTTTCAGCCTTGTTTTTGTTCTTTTTCCAGTTGTTCCTTCTTCCATTCCTTAAACGCTTCGCCCGTCTCAACGATATGCTGGCGAAGTTTTTCCAAAGGCCAGGCGTCCTCAACGCGGAAGTCGCCGATGCGGATGCGTCTTAGCGATTTCAGGCAGGCGCCGTTGCCCAAGGCCTTGCCGAAGTCGTTGGCGAGGCTGCGGATGTAGGTGCCTTTGCTGCAGGTGACCTCGAAATCCAATTCCGGGAAGCGGTCGAGGCTGAGTTTGAAGTCGTCGATGTGGATGTCGCGGGCTTTCAATTCGATTTCCTCGTCGGAGCGGGCATAGTCGAAGGCGCGTTTCCCCTTGATTTTGATGGCGGAATACTTGGGCGGGTATTGCTTGATGTCGCCAATGAATTGCAGCCGTGCGGCCTCTATTTGTTCAGGCGTAATGCTGTCTGTCGGGAAAAAAGCATTAGGCTCGCTCTCCAGGTCGAATGTAGGTGTGGTTTGACCTAATAGAATCGTGCCCGTGTAGGTCTTCACTTGGGCTTGGTAGGTGTCGATTTGCTTGGTCATCTTACCTGTGCAAAGGATGAGCAGGCCGGTCGCCAAGGGGTCTAAAGTACCGGCATGGCCCACCTTCAGCTTGCGGATGCCGTAGCAGCGGTTCACCAAGCTGCGGATGAAGTTGACCGTGTCGAACGACGTCCAGTCAAGGGGTTTGTCGATGAGGATGACCTCGCCGTTTTCAAAATCGAACATTAGGCAAAGATTATGGCGATGATACCCACGATGGCGCAATACACGGCAAACCAAATCAGCTTGCCTTTCTTCACGATGTTGATCATCCACTTGCAGGCGAAGCAGCCGGCGATGAAGGCGGCCAAGAAACCGACGATGGCGGCCAAGGGCGAGATGCCGTTCATGGCTTGGCTGAAGCCGACTTCGAAGATGTCCTTCACGTCGAGCAAGGCCTCACCGAGGATGGGCGGGATGACCATCAGGAACGAGAATTGGGCCAGTTTTTCCTTTTTGTTGCCAAGGAGCAAACCAGTGGCAATCGTCGAGCCTGAGCGCGACAACCCCGGCATCACGGCGCAAGCCTGTGCGATGCCGATGATGAAGGCATTCCAGCCGCTGATGTTTTCCTTTTGTCTGGGCTTGGCGAAGTAGGAAAAGGCCAATAACGAGGCCGTCACCAAGAGCATGATGCCCACGATGAGCAGGCCCGAGCCGAACACCTCTTCCACCTTGTCCTTGAAGAAAAGGCCTACGATGGCCACGGGGATCATCGAGATGACGATGTTGAAGGCGTATTTGGTGCCGTCGTTGAGGTTGCAGTATTTGCGCCACGACTGTTTGGCGAACAAGTCCTTGAAGATCCACACGATTTCTTTCCACAGGACAACCAGGGTGCTGAGCACGGTGGCTACGTGGAGCAAGACGGTGAAGGTGAGGTTCGACGCGCCGTCGTCCAATCCGAAGAGGGCTTGACCGATGGCCAAATGCCCGCTGCTGCTGACGGGCAGGTATTCCGTCAGGCCTTGGATGATTCCTAAGATTAATGCTTCAATCCAGCTCATAGTATTATGTTATTTGACGCTTGTCGTCATTGCGAGGAGGAACGACGAAGCAATCCAGTATTTTTTGGACTGCTTCGTGCCTCGCAGTGACGCAAAGCGGGTATTATTTCCTTTTCCAAAAGATTGCCACGATCTCCACCACAAATCCCGCCAAGACCAAAATCGGGGCAAGGGTGATGCGTTGGAAGTTGAACATGGATTCGTTGAACACCTTGGGGTCGTCGGAGCCGCCTCCAATCATCAGGATGAAGCCTAAGGCGATGAGGGCGAGGCCGATGAGCACGATGATGTAGTTCATTTTGCCGAAGGGCATGACTTTCTCGTTGTCAGTGGTTTCGGTAACTTGTGTCTTTGTTTCTTTTGCCATATTCGGTAGATTTAAGATTCAAAATTCAATATTTAAGATTCAAAATTTAAAATTTAAAATTCGGGGTCTTCGACAGGCTCAGACGCCCTTGATGGGTTACACATATAATCGGTCGACGTCAGCGTGGAGGTATTTGCGCAAGGCGAGTCGGGTGGAGAGTCCGCCAAGCAAGATGCCCAAGCCGATGATGCCGACAAAGATGCCGATGATGATTTTATAGTCTTGCACGAGGGTCAGCTCGGGCAGGCGTTGGTCGAGGCCATAGATGAGCAAGGCAAGCAGGGCATCGGCAATCAAGGCGCCGAAAAAGCCTTGCAACACACCGCTGCGGATGAACGGACGGCGGATGTAGGCCGGCGTGGCACCCACGAGCTGCATGCTGCGCACGAGGAAACGCTTCGAGTAGACGCTGAGTCGTATCGTATTGCGAATCAGTGTGATAGCGATGATGAGCAGGATAAGGCTGGCCGCCATCAGCGCGAGGCCGATGCGGTTCACGTTCTGGTTGATGACGCCGACGAGCGATTTCTGGTAATAGATTTCCTTGATGTCGGTGTTTTTCAACAGCTGGGTCTGGATCGCCGCGATGCTGTCGTTGTTAGCCCAATCCGCGTTGAAGCGCACGTTGATGGAGGGGAGGAGTGGGTTCTCCTCGTTGCCGAGCCATTGCAGGAAGTCCTCGCCAAGGTCGTCGCTGAGGCGGCGGATGGCCTCTTCCTTGGTGATGTATTCCGTCGACTTCACGGCGGGCATGGCGTCCAGTTCCTTTTGCAGCTGCAAGATCTTGGCTTCCTTCACGTTGCTGTTCATCACCACCTCGAAGCCGATGTTCTCCTTGAGGTGGTTGGAGAGTTTCTGCGCGTGCATCATGAGCAGGGCAAACACGCCTAAGAGGAAGAGTACCAATGCGATACTCATCATCGACATGAAATACGACCCTGCCACACGGCCTCTGTTTGAACTCTTTTCGGACATCCTTTTTCTTTTGAAACGGCAAAGATAGGGGAAATATTTCTAACTTACTTTTCATTTGTCGTTTTTTCCTTATTTTTGTGCTTTCAAATCAGCAGAAACCATGCAAGTACTGAAATCCAACATACGAACCGACTCTGAGGAGTTCCGCCAGAACGAGAAGAATTTCCTCGCGCTGATGGCACAATACCGCGAAGCGATGGCGGCCTCGATGCAAGGCGGCGGCGAGAGTGCCGTGGCCAAACACAAGAAACGTAACAAACTGCTTGCCCGCGAGCGCATCGACCTGCTCATCGACCCGAATACGCCATTCCTCGAACTCTCGCCGATGGCGGCCTACGGCACTTATAACAATGACTTCCCCTCGGCGGGCATCATCACCGGCATAGGTGTGATTCAAGGCAGAGAGGCGGTCATCGTGGCCAACGATGCCACCGTGAAAGGCGGTACCTATATGCAATACACGGTGAAGAAACACCTTCGTGCCCAAGAGATTGCGATGGAGAACCACCTGCCCTGCGTCTATATGGTCGACAGCGGCGGCGCTTTCCTGCCCGAGCAGGACACGGTCTTCCCCGACCGCGACCACTTCGGGCGTTTCTTCTACAATCAGGCGCGCATGTCGGCCATGGGCATCCCGCAGATCGCCATCGTGATGGGCATGTGCACAGCTGGCGGAGCCTACGTGCCCGCCATGAGCGATGAGACCATCATCGTGCGCAACCAAGGCACGATTTATCTCGGCGGACCGCCGCTGGTGAAAGCGGCCACGGGCGAGGTGGTCACGGCTGAAGAGTTGGGCGGTGGCGAGATGCACACCAGCATCTCGGGCGTGGCCGACCACTTGGCCGAGAACGACCAACACGCCTTGCAGATTTGCCGCAACATCTTCAAGACCTTGGAGAAGAGCCACCGACAGAAACTCGACATGCTTCCCGTGGAGGCACCTTTATACGACCCGCACGACCTTTACGGCCTCGCGCCCATCGATTTCCACAAGCTCGTCGACCCGCGCGAAATCATTGCCCGTATCGTCGACGGGAGCCGTTTCCAGGAGTTCAAGTCGCGATATGCCACGACCCTTGTCTGCGGCTTCGCCCACCTGATGGGTTTCCCCGTAGGCATCCTGGCCAATTATGGCGTGTTGTTCTCGGAATCAGCACTGAAAGCCACCCACTTCATCGAGCTTTGCTGTCAGCGCAACATTCCGTTGGTGTTTTTGCAGAACATCACGGGCTTCATGGTGGGCAAGCAATACGAGCAAGGCGGTATCGCCAAGGACGGCGCCAAGATGGTTCATGCCGTCTCGAACGCCAACGTGCCCAAGTTTACGGTCATTTTCGGCGGCTCGTTTGGCGCAGGAAACTACGGCATGGCAGGTCGGGCCTACAGTCCGAGGTTGTTGTTCATGTGGCCCAACGCCAAAATCTCCGTCATGGGTGGCGAGCAGGCGGCCAGCGTGTTGGCCACGGTCAAGGAAGACCAGTACAAATATAAAGGTTTGGAGGTGCCGAAAGACGAAATCGCCCAGCTGAAGAAAGAGATTTTGGCCAAATACGACTACGAAGGCTCGGCTTTCTACAGCACGGCCCGTTTGTGGGACGACGGCATCATCGACCCTGTCGATACGCGAAAAATCCTCGCTTTGGGCATCGCGGCCTCGCTGAACCAGCCTTTCCCGCCGCAGCAGTTTGGGGTGTTTAGGATGTAACGGTTTGAAAACTTAAATTCATGGCTATGAAAAAAATGAACATTCCCCTTATCGGGGCTTTGATTGTGCTTTCGCTTGTCGTTTGCCCGATCCTGTATGTCTACATGGGACCTGCGCTCGATGCCTCGCAACTCGAAGTGCTCAAGACCTTGGGCATCATCGCCGGATGCAGTGCATTGTTGTGTTTTGCCTTAGGCGAAATCACAGGCAACAACAGTCAGGTCGACAAGATATGGAGTTTGCTTCCCATTGTCTATTGCTGGACAATCGCCGTCAAAGGCGGCATGCACCCCCGATTGGTGGTGATGGCGGTGCTGGCAACCCTTTGGGGGTTGCGCCTGACCTACAATTTTGCCCGAAAAGGTGCTTACAAGTTGAAATTCTGGGAAGGGGAGGAGGATTACCGCTGGAAGGTGCTCCGCGCAACGCCCCCGTTCAAAAACAGGGTGGTGTGGCTCGTTTTCGACTTGTTTTTCATCTCGATCTATCAAAACGCGCTCATCCTTATGCTGACCTTCCCGGCCCTTGTTTGCATGAACTCCACGGCACCATTCGGCTGGGTCGACGTGGTGGCTGCAGTGCTCATGTTAGGATTCATCGTTTATGAGACCGTCGCCGATGAGCAACAGTGGGCTTTCCATTCCAAGAAAAGGGAATTGCTCAATGAGGGACGAAAGCTCGAAGATCTTCCTGCGCCTTACAATAAGGGCTTCAATACCACTGGCTTATGGAATGTGAGCCGTCACCCGAATTATATCGCCGAGCAGTCCATTTGGGTGAGCCTCTACATTTTTTCCATCGGGGCGGGCATCGGCGTCATCAATTGGAGCATGATTGGTGCGTTGCTTCTGATCGTCCTCTTCTTGGGCAGCACGAGCCTTGCCGAGGAAATCAGCAGCGGCAAATACCCCGACTATGCTGACTATTGCAAGAAAGTGAATAAGTATTTTCCGGGAAGGAAATACCAATAACCCGCAAGCCAGGCTTGTCTTTATAATAGGTTTTTCGTCGACAGCAGCCCGCAGGCCGCGTCGATGTCTTGTCCGCGTGAGGCGCGAATGGTGGCGATGATGCCCTTCTCGTTCAACGCGTCGCGGAACCAAGTCATGGTGGCGGCATCGGGGCTCTTCAGCGGGATGCCAGGCACGGCGTGGTACCTTATTAAATTAATGCGGCATCGGGTGCTGCCCAACAGGCGGGCGATTTCCCTGATGTGGTCTTTGGAGGCGTTGAGGTCCTTGAAGATGATGTACTCGAACGACAGGCGGCGTTGTCCGTGCCAGTCGTGTTGCTTGACGGCATGGATGACTTCCTTGATGGGGTAGGTCTTCTCGATGGGCATCAGTTTGAGGCGCTCGTCGTGGAAGGGACTGTGCATCGAGATGGCGAGGTTGCATTTCGATTCCTCCAAGAACCGCTTCATGTTGGGGATGAGGCCGCTTGTCGAGACGGTGATGCGCGTGGGGCTCCAACCCAAGGCCCATTCTTGCGTGAGGATGTCGAGCGAGCGCATCAGGTTGTCGTAGTTGGCCAAAGGCTCGCCCATGCCCATGAAGACGATGTTGGTCAGCGTGTCGAACTCGGGCAGGCTGAGGATCTGGTTCATGATTTCGGCAGCCGAGAGGTTTTTCTGGAAGCCTTGTTTGCCCGTGGCGCAGAAGAGGCAGTCCATCTGGCAGCCCACCTGCGTGGAGACGCACAGCGTGGCCCGCTCGCGGTCGGGGATGTAGGCCGCCTCGACGAAATGCTGGCCGGCAGGGAAGAGATATTTCTTCGTGCCGTCGGTCGACACTTGCTCCTTGACGGGGGCCTTCAGTCCAGTCTCGTAATGCTCGGCCAATAGTGCCCGTGAGGCCTTGCTGAGGTTGGTCATCTCGTCGATTGAGGCGCAGCGTTTGTTGTAGATCCAGTCCACGATTTGCTTGCCCGTGAATTTGGGTAGCTGCAATTGTTCGACCACTTCTTGAATCTCGGCGGGGGTCTTGCCTAAAAGGATGTGTTTTTCTTCCATTTGCTTCGTTTCTCGCTATGACGTGGCAAAGGTACGATTATTTTTCTTATTTTTGCCCGCAATCATCGCAGTCATCAAAACTAATCGTTTCAAATATGAAAAAACTGACGCTCCTTTGTGTTGCTTTGGCTACTTTGTTGGTCATGCCTTTAATGGGCCTTGCCCAAAAATTCGAAAACCCCGTCGCCCTGAAAAGCCCCGACGGACAGCTTGAACTGAAATTCGACGTGGTCGACGGCGTGCCACAGTATGCGCTCGACCGCAACGGCAAACCTATTGTGTTGCCCTCCAAGATGGGTTTCACCCTCGAATGGCGCGACGACATGAAGGACCATTTCGTGCTCAAAGACACGCAATACAGCACCTTCGATGAGACTTGGGAACCCGTGTGGGGCGAAGAGGCCAAAATCCGCAATCATTACAATGAAATGTTGGTCACTCTTGAGCAGCCCATAGGCTCGGTGGAGAGCATGGATCATTCCACCGAGACCAGGGCCACGGTGATGCAAATCCGCTTCCGCCTTTACGACGACGGCCTGGGCTTCCGCTACGAGTTCCCCATCCCGAACGCTTTGGCCTGTTTCTGGTTCAAGGAAGAGATGACCGAGTTTGCCATGGCCGGCGACCATACGGCCTGGTGGATTCCGGGCGACCTCGACACGCAAGAATACAACTATACAAAATGTAGGCTTTCCGAAATCCGTGGCTTGTGGGAGAAAGGCCACGAACACGGTGGTTGGCCCTGGACGGCGTTCTCCGAAACGGGTGTGCAGACCGCCCTTCAGATGAAGACCGATGACGGCCTCTACATCAACATCCACGAAGCCGCCACGCTCGACTTCCCGACCATGCATTTGGACCTCGACGACAAGAACATGGTGTTCCGCGCTTTCCTCTGCCCCGATGCCTCGGGCTACAAAGGTCGACTCAACGCACCCTGCCACACCCCTTGGCGCACCGTGATGGTTTGCGAAAAAGCCACCGATGTGTTGGCCTCGCGCCTCATCCTCAACCTCAACGAGCCTTGTGCCTTGGAAGACGTTTCATGGATCCATCCCGTGAAATACATGGGCGTTTGGTGGGAGATGATTTCGGGCAAAAGCAGCTGGTCGTACACGAGCGACTACGCTTCGGTGAGAATCGGTGAGACCGATTACGCCCACGCCAAGCCCACAGGCAACCATGGTGCCAACACTGAAAACGTGCGCCGCTACATCGACTTTGCCGCTGCCCACGGTTTCGATGCCCTGCTCATCGAGGGCTGGAACATCGGCTGGGAAGACTGGTACGGCAAGCAGAAGGAACTCGTTTTCGACTTCCTCACACCCTATCCCGACTTCGACTTGCCTGCGCTTAATAAATACGCCCACGAGAAAGGCATCCGCCTCATCATGCACCACGAAAGCTCCGCATCCACAGTGAATTACGAGCGCTGGATGGAGCAGGCCTACAACCTGATGAACCAATATGGCTACAATGCCGTGAAGAGCGGCTATGTGGGCACCATCATCCCTTACGCCGAAGGCCACTACAGCCAGCCCATCAATAACCATTACCATTACGCCATCACGGAGGCGGCCAAGCATAAAATCATGGTGAACGCCCACGAAGCCGTGCGACCTACGGGTTTGTGCCGCACCTGGCCCAACATGATCGGCAACGAGAGCGCGATGGGCACTGAGTTCCGCGAGCGCATCCATCCCGGCCACACCGCCATCCTGCCTTTCACGCGACTGCAAGGCGGCCCGATGGACTACACGCCTGGCATCTTCCAAACCGACATCGGGAAGATTGTGCCCTGGGGAAAGAAGATGTGGACCACCATCTGCAACCAATTGGGGCTTTACGTCACCTTCTATTCGCCCTTGCAAATGGCCGCCGACTTCCCCGAACACTACGAGCCTTTCATGGATGCCTTCCAGTTCATCAAAGACGTGGCTGTGGACTGGGACAAGAGCATTTATCTTGAGGCTGAGCCTGGAGAATACATTGTTACTGCACGTCACCCGAAACTGTCGAGCCTGAACAAAGCCGCCGAAGGTGTCGGCACTTTGAAAGACGGCAAGAAAGGTGTGGTATCGAACGCCACCAAGTTCGTCTATGCCCTTCCCGACGATGCCACAACGGAAGACCTTTGGCATTCCGAGCCGCACGATGTGTGGTATGTTGGCGGCATCACCGACGAAAACGCCCGCGAAGTCAGCGTGAAACTGGATTTCCTGAAGCCTGGCGTGAAATACGAAGCCACGATTTATTGCGATGCCAAGGATGCCAGCGGCATTCCTGACGAGCACTACAATGCCCAAGCCTACACCATCACCAAGAAGACGGTGACGAGCAAGTCGTCGCTGAAGCTGAGGATGGCCCCTTGCGGCGGATTCGCTGTGTCGCTGAGGTCGTTGTGAAACAATTAGAATATTGAAAATTAGGATTTAAGAATGAAGAAAATGACAACTTTGTTTTTCCTTTTGGTGGCATGGTTTGCCATGCCTTCGTGTGGCTCGTCGGGTGCAAAGTCGGAGGAGTCGAAAGACGGTGATGCCGTCGTTATGAACCCGATTGACACGGTTGAAGTCATTCGTCCCGACACGGCCACGTTCTATTCCGATGTCGTCGACAAGAAAAACTGTTTCATCGTCATCTCAAAGCCAGAATATCGCCTCTATGTCTGCGAGGTGGTAGGCTCCGACACGGTGAAGCGCGTGCATTACCCTGTTTGCGTGGCACTCAACAAAGGCCAAAAGCAAAAGAAAGGCGACATGAGGACTCCCGAATGTACTGTCGACAATCCTTTCACAATCACGGAGATAGTGGATGCCTCCAAGTGGGTTCACGACTTTGGCGACGGGCGCGGCTCCATCTTGTCCTACGGCAACTGGTTCATGCGCCTCAAGACGCCGGGCTTCTCGGGCATCGGCATCCATGGCAGCACCAACAACGAAAGCTCGGTGCCAGGTCGTGGCAGCGAGGGTTGCATCCGTTTGCGCAACGACGACTTGGACGACTTGAAGGAAAAATACGCTTTTGTGGGAATGCGGGTGGTGATCCTTGCCGACGAATAGGAAATCCCGACTGGAATTTCCTATTCGTTCATGGTCTCTACGGTTTGGCGCAAAGTGTCAATCATGTTGTCGAGGACGGGGAAGATGTCTTGCGGCAGGCTCCCCACGAAGTCGGAGCATGTGATTGACTTGATCAGGTTGTCGGGGACGCTAACGGCTTGCTCTTCCATCAGTTTACCTTTCTTGGTCAAGGTGACGATGACCTTCCGGCCATCGGTCTTGTCTTTTTTGCGTTTGATGAGGCCGTCGGTTTCCATGCGTTTCAGCAACGGTGTAATGGTGTTCGTGTTGAGCAACAGACGCTTGGCAATGTCATTCACAGGTTGGTGGTCGGCTTCCCAAAGCACCATCAGCACGAGGTACTGCGGATAGGTGATGCCGAGGCTCTTCAATAGCGGATAATAGATCTGCGTGAGGAGCCTCGACACGGTGTAGAACCTGAAACAGAGTTGGTTTTCGAGTTTCAGCTGGGGGTACATAACTGTTCTTATTTGAGCATGGCAGCCACTTCGGCATCCAATTCCTCGGGCGTGGTGGTCGGAGCGAAACGCTTGATGACGCTGCCGTCTTTCGAGATGAGGAACTTGGTGAAGTTCCAGCGCACGCCACCCTCTTCGCGGCCATCGGCCTTGCTGAGGCTGTCGACCATCTTCATCGTGGCCTTGTCCTTCAGGCCGTGCACCTCTTCGTTGGGCACTTGCGTGGTGAGGTACTTGTAAATCGGGTGGGCGTTCTCGCCAAACACGTCGATCTTCTTCATCAGCGGGAAGGTGACGCCATGGTTGAGGCGGCAGAACTCGGCAATCTCTTCGTCGGTGCCAGGCTCCTGGTGCTTGAACTGGTCGCAGGGGAAGCCGAGGATGACGAAACCTTGGTCTTGGTACTTCTTGTAGAGTGCCTCCAGACCGTCGTACTGGGGAGTGAAACCGCACTTCGAGGCGGTGTTGACAATCATTAGGACCTTGCCCTTGTATTGGGCCATGTCCACTTCTTCGCCCTTGTTGTTGAGGGCCTTAAAGTCATAAATCGTAGCCATTTCTTTAGTGTTTTGAGCGCATGCCGTCATCATCAATACGAGTCCGACGACCATGATAATGATACTTTTTTTCATTTATTTTACATTTGTTTGATGAGCCAGTTTTGGTAGCCGATCTTCTCGATGAGGTCGAGTTGCTGGGCGCTCCAATACATGTCCTCCTCTTCATCCTTCAGGTATTCCTTCATGATGTCGAAGGTGGTGACGTCTTCGCAGAGGTCGTTCATGCACTTGCGGAGCAGTTCGATGCCGTCGATGGAGACTTGCAGGTCGCACTTGATGTACTCGCAAGGATCCTTGAAGAGTTTGCCTTCAGGGCGCATTTCGTGCTTCAGTTCGCCGCCGAGGTCGAGGATGCGACCGATGAACTTGTCGACCCAGCCCATTTCCTCGTCGTGATGACCCATGTACTTCTCGCCGAGTTTCTCAAAGCCTTGGTCAGCGAAGATCTTGCCTTGAAGTTTGTGGTCGAAAGCCTGGTTTGAAAGGTTGGTTACGAAAAATTGTAACGCATTGATTGACTTTTGATTATCCATTTTCTTGATTTTTTAAGTTGCTGATTATTAGGTTTGTTTGTTGTCTGATTTATGTCGTTTGCGATGCAAATATACGACAATTTTTTATATCGCGTGCGATATTTTTTGAAATTTTTCCGAAAAAAAATCGATTTTCCTGTTTTTGGGGGACTATTTCAGCTCCCAGGCTTCCTCCAAGTCGATGTCCCATCCGGCCCTGATTTCGAGCACGTCTTTGTAATCAAGGATGGTTTCGGGAAGCACGTGGCGGTGGTAGTTGCCCGTGCTCCACTTGCCGTTGCCGTCGGCATCGAGGATGGCGCGGAGCTTGTATTTGGCAGGCATGAGGTATTCGAACATCACTTCTTGTCGTTTCGTAATTGCTTCTTGTTTAAGCACTTTCCCGCTTTCGTCGGTGAGTTGCACGACGACCTGCTTCATGCCCCCGGGTGGCACTACGGTGATGTAGATGTTGCCATACTCATCATCTTTGAGCGCGTGGAAATCGACTTTGATGCGGTCGTTGGTGCGGCCACGGATGCCCCAAAACACCGAGTCGGGAACCTCGAAGCTGTAGCTCGAATCGACTGAGAAGGGTGTGGCGAGGCGGTATTTCAGCCCGTCGTCGTCGGCCTTCTCGAAAGCGAGGCGGTCATAATATAATAAGGTGTCGCATTTGAAGATGGCCGAGTCGCGCATCGCGTAGCTTACGATGGGTTCGGAGAATTTCAAAACCAAGTCGCGCCCCTGGATCAATGCACCTTTGCCCAACAAATTGTTCGTGACCTTCAGTCGTTCAGCCTCGCGTTTGCGTCTTCTGCTTCCTCCTAGCTCCTTGAATTTCAGGCTGTAGCGTGTGGAATCATTAATTAAGGTGTCGTATTTCACCTGCACCCAAAGGCTGTCTTTCACGTTGGGCGAAAAATACCACGAAACGGTGTCATAATCCGGTGAATGAAGTGTCACCAAATTGAACGTGTCGGGCAGCATCTCGGGGGTCATGACGACGGCGTCTTTGGCGGGATGGCGGAACACGAAACGCAGCAAGCCCTCTTCGACGAGTTTCTTTTCCAAAAGCATTTGCGTGGAGTCGACCTCGGTGAACATATACAGCGTTAGGCTGAGTGCTTTTTGGTCGAACATTGTCGTCGCCTTCGTCTCGAAGGCGATGGAATCCATCAGGTTCGCAGTTGTGTCGACAGCAATCGAATCCACCGGGTTCGCAGTCGTCTCGACTGCGACCGAATCCACTTTCATCGTAGTGCTATCCGTCGCAACCGTATCCATCGTCTTCGGCATCGGCGTTTGCGGATACGAAGCCGGCACAAGTGTGTCCAAAAACGCCACTTCTTCGTTAGGTTGGTCGAAATAGAGGTTGGAGTTGACGTCCTTGAGGGCGAAAACCAAATACTTTTTGTCGGCCAGGCCGTTGAGGCTGAAGTTACCTTCCTTGTCGGTCTTGGTGATGTAGTTGGGCACGGTACTCAGCGGCAGCGAGTCCAGGTTTTCGCGGTCGGCGGCATAGAGCGAGACGTAAGCGTCTTCGACGGGTTTCTTGTCCTCGGCGTTGAGCACTTTTCCGGCGATGCGAAGCGTGTCGATGTGGTCGCCAGTCGAGAAGCTGAAGACGTAATCCTTGAACGGGTTGCCCTCGTGCAGGTCTTTGATGGCCGAACCGAAATTGATGGTGTAGGTCGTGTTGGCTTCCAAGGTCTCCTTGAACTTCACGACCACGGTCTTGTTTTTCAGTTTGATGTCGGGTTTTTCGGTCAACGGCGGCGAAATCAGCACGTTTTGGTTGGCGTTCTCCAAAGTGATATACTCGTCGAAGGTGATTTCGATTTTTTTCCCGATGAAGTTGGTGCTGTTGTTTTCGGGCACAGCTTGCACGACCACAGGCGGTGCGGTGTCCTTCGGTCCGCCCGTAGGGGCCACCGCATTGGCGCAACGCTGGGCAAGGAAAGCCGTGAGCAGCATTCCAAGGCAAAGAAGTGGATATTTCAGTTTGCGAATCACGGGGCAAAGATAGTAATTTGTTGCATTGTTTAATTGTTGGTTTGATTGTTGAAATGAAATTCCCAAGATTTTCAATTATTTTTTCCCAAGATTTTCAATTTTTAATCCGAAAGCAAAAAACTTTCCTTTTTGTACGAAAGGATTTCCTATCTTTGCAAGTTTGAAATGCAAAGCATTCAACGAAGTTAAATCTTAAATTTGAAATTTTAAATCATTAAATCCGAAAAATATGTACAGAACACATACTTGTGGCGAACTTCGCCTTGCCGACGCCGGCAAGGAAGTGACATTGGCTGGTTGGGTGCAGCGCACCCGCGACAAAGGCTCCCTCGTTTGGATTGACCTCCGCGACCGTTACGGTATCACCCAACTCTTCTTGGACGGCAGCAGCGACCCGAAACTCATCGAACAGGCCCGCACTTTCGGGCGCGAATACGTGATTCAGGCCAAAGGCACCGTCATCGAGCGCGAATCGAAGAACCCAAACATGCCGACGGGCGAAATTGAACTGAAAGTCAGCGAGTTCAAGCTGCTCAACGCCAGCAAGACCCCGCCCTTCACCATAGAAGACGTGAGCGACGGTGGCGACGACCTCCGCATGAAATACCGCTATTTGGACATCCGTCGCAACCCCGTGCGCCAGAACCTTGAGCTGCGCCACCGCATGGCCATGCTCGTGCGCAACTATTTGAGCAACTTAAACTTCCTCGAAATCGAGACCCCGATGCTCATCAAGAGCACGCCCGAAGGCGCCCGCGACTTCGTGGTGCCAAGCCGCATGAACCCTGGTGAGTTCTACGCCCTGCCGCAAAGCCCGCAACAATACAAGCAGCTGCTGATGGTGGCCGGCATGGACCGCTATTTCCAAATCGTGCGTTGCTTCCGCGATGAGGACCTCCGCGCCGACCGTCAGCCTGAGTTCAC
>DGXB01000053.1 GCA_002396205.1 Bacteroidales bacterium UBA4243 | reverse complement strand
TTCAAGAACACCATCGTCATCATGACCTCCAACATTGGTGCCAACATCATCCAGGACAACTTCGCCCACCTGACCGACGCCAACGCCGAGGAAGTCTTCGAGAAGACCCGCAACGAGGTGATGGAGCAGCTGAAGCAGTTCATGCGGCCTGAGTTCTTGAACCGTGTCGACGACATCATCATGTTCAAGCCTTTGGACGAGAACCAAATTGCCGACATCGTCAGGATGCAGTTCCGCAGCGTGCAGAAGATGCTGAAGGCCAACGACATCAGCATCGACATCACCGATGCCGCCGTCGACTTCATCGCCCGCCAGAGCTACAACCCGCAGTATGGTGCGCGTCCCGTGAAGCGTATGATGCAGCGTGAGTTGCTCAACTCGCTCTCGAAGATGATCCTTGCCGACAGCGTCGACAAGACAAAGACCATCATCGTCGACGTGAGCGGCGACAGCTTGATTTTCAGGAATTAAGCGTTATCTATCGGAAAAAATTAGCCAAGGAGGGCGAAAAGGCTCTTCTTGGCTTTTTTTGTGAATGTTGGGTTGTGCCAAGATTTGACATTCATTTTGCCCAAAAATCATCATTCTCTGTTGCGTCATTCCCCAAAACTTCCTATCTTTGAAGGCCGAAAATCAAGATCTAACCCGTTTTGATAATCAGGTCATTAGAGTCCTGAAAGGACGAAAAGATGTCAACGGGCGATTTCAATCCCCGCCTAGTCAAAAAGTCCAGAAGGGACGACAACTGCAAACAGAACAACAGCAAACTGACAACTATGTTCTTAGTCTTCGATACAGAGACCACGGGTCTCCCCAAAATAGAAAACGCACCGCTGACCGACTTCGACAACTGGCCCCGCGTGGTGCAATTGGCTTGGCAAGTCCATGACGACCAAGGTCGTTTTGTGGAAAATCACAACTATCTCGTTCAACCCGAAGGGTTTGAGATTCCCATTGCAGCCAAGATGGTGCACGGCATCTCAACCGCCCATGCCCTGAAATATGGACGACCGCTCAACGAGGTGCTTGATCTTTTCATGGCTTCGGCAGCTAAGGCGAAATATCTCGTTGGCCACAATATCAGCTTCGACCTCAATGTGTTGGGCTGTGAGTTTTTGCGTAGCGGACGAGAGAATCCCCTGCGTCAGTGGCAAATCGTCGACACGATGTCGGACAAGGTGACGGATTTTTGCCAGTTGCCAGGCGGCAAGAACGGCAAGTTCAAGTCGCCGAGGTTAGAGGAAATCCACCAGATTTTGTTTGGCGCGAAGTTCGATTCGGCCCATAACGCTTCTGCCGACGTGCAAGCCACGGCTCGCGTTTTCTTGGAGTTGGTGCGTCGCGGCATCATCGACGAGCAGGCTTTACGTGTCGGTCCACAGTTCATGGCCGATTTTCGTGCAGCCAATCCCGATGTGATTCAGCCTGCGGAAATCGTGGTGGTTCCCAATTACGATGAGGATGAAGAGGAAACCGATGATGTCCCTGAGTTTGGCAACTATGTCCCGATGCACTTCACCCACCTGCATGTCCACTCGCATTATTCCATGCTCGACGGCATGTCGAAAGTGCCCGATTTGGTTGCGAAATGCAAGAAAAACGGGATGTATAGCATTGCCCTCACCGACCATGGCAATATGTTTGGTATCAAAGACTTGGCCGATACGGTGAACAAGGAAAACGGCAAAGTGAAGGATGCCATCAAGGAACAACAGGCCATTATCGATAAGCCTGAATCCACTGATGCAGAAAAGATTGCGGCCCAAGAACAGATTGAGAAACTGAACAAGCAGTTCTTCAAGCCGATTTTCGGTATCGAGACGTATTGTGCGCCCGTCAGTATCGACAAGCGCGATGGCCGGCAAGACCGTGGCTGGCACCTTATTTTATTGGCGAAGAACAAGACAGGTTACCACAGCCTTTGCAAACTGAGTTCCATCGCCTACACTGATGGCTTTTATTACAATCCGCGCATCGACCACAGCCTGTTGGAAAAATACCACGAAGGCGTGATTTGCAGCTCGGCGTGCCTCGCGGGCGAGGTGCCGCAGAAAATCATGAACGGCGACATGGCAGGGGCGGAGGAGAGCATCCAATGGTTCAAGAATCTGTTTGGCGATGACTATTATCTTGAGATACAGCGTCATAAGACCGACAAGCCGGGTGGCGATACCGAGGTTTATGAGCGCCAAAAGGAGGTGAACAAAATCATCTTGCAGTTGGCGAAGAAATACAACGTCAAGGTCATCGCGACCAACGACGTCCACTTTGTGGAGGAGGAACACGGCGAGGCGCACGACCGTCTCATCTGCCTCAGCACGGGCAAGGACATCGACGACCCGACGCGAATGCACTACACCAAGCAGGAATGGCTGAAGACACCCGAAGAGATGGGACGTATCTTCTCCGACCATCCTGAAGCCTTGGAAAACACGCAAGAGATTGTCGATAAAGTTGAGACCTACAGCATTGATTCCGACCCGATTATGCCTGTGTTTCCTATCCCTGAAGAGTTTGGAACAGAAGATAGCTATCGGCAGAAATTCACCGAAGAGGACTTGTTCAACGAGTTCACGCGCGACGAGCATGGCAACGTGATCATGTCGCAGGAGGCCGCCGAGAAGAAGGTGAAGAAGATGGGCGGCTACAACCGTTTGTATCGTATCAAACTCGAAGCCGATTACTTGGCCAAACTGACTTGGGAGGGTGCGCACAAACGCTATGGCGAAACCCTCACCGAGGAGCAAACCGAGCGCATCAAGTTTGAGTTGCATGTGATGAAGACCATGGGTTTCCCAGGCTACTTCCTCATCGTGAGCGACTACATCCGTGCTGCCCGCGAGGAGTTGGGCGTTTCGGTGGGACCAGGCCGTGGTTCTGCGGCAGGTTCAGTTGTGGCTTATTGCTTGAGAATTACTGACTTAGACCCATTGAAATACGACTTGCTGTTTGAACGTTTCCTCAATCCCGACCGTATCTCGCTGCCTGATATCGATGTCGACTTCGACGATGATGGCCGCGAACGTGTACTCGACTGGGTGACAAACAAATACGGCAAGGAAAAGGTGGCGCACATCATCACATACGGCACCATGGCAGCCAAGTCGGCCATTGCCGATGTGGGACGCGTGCAGAAGGTGCCGCTTTCGACGGTGAACGAAATTAAGAGCTTCATCCCCGACCGTGGCTTCGACGAGGCACAGGTGAAGGCTGTCGATGGCGAGCTGCCTAAGAAGATGCCCAAGGTCAACCTGAAGAACTGCTACAAATACGTGCCCGAGCTGCATAATATGCTCGAAGGCAACGATCCCAACATCTCCTCGATGCTGACCTATGCCGAGGAACTGGAAGATACAAACCGACAAATTGGTATTCATGCCTGCGGTGTGATCATTGGCGCTCAGGACCTTACGGATGTGGCACCTGTGGCCACCGTCGAAGATAAGGCGACGAAAAACAAGGTGGTTGTCACCCAATACGATGGCCATGTCATCGAGTCGGTGGGTCTCATTAAGATGGACTTCTTGGGACTCAAGACCTTGACCTTGATTAAGGATGCCTTGCGCAACATCAAGAAAACGAGAGGTATAGAAATCGATATCGACCACATTCCGATTGACGACAAGGAGACCTACGATCTGTATTGTTCAGGACATACCATCGGCACGTTCCAGTTTGAATCGCCCGGAATGCAGAAATACCTGCGCGAGTTGCAGCCTACGGTCATCGGCGACATCATCGCTATGAACGCCCTCTATCGCCCTGGCCCGATGGACAACATCCCCGACTTCATCGCCCGCAAGCAGGGCCGACAAGAAATCAAGTATGACTTCGCTTGCATGGAGAAATACTTGAAGGACACCTACGGCATTTGCGTCTATCAAGAGCAGGTGATGTTGCTCTCGCGCGAGCTGGCCGACTTCACAAGAGGTGAGTCTGATACCTTGCGTAAGGCGATGGGTAAGAAGCAGTTGGCAAAGATGGAGGAGCTTTACGGCAAGTTTATGAAACAAGGTGTGGCCAAACTAACCAAGACCGAGAACCTGCCCGAGGACGAGGTGAAGAAACGCCTCGAAAAGATTTGGGAGGAGTGGAAGAAGTTCGCGTCCTACGCCTTCAACAAGTCTCACGCGGCTTGCTACAGCTGGGTGTCGTACCAAACGGCCTACCTCAAGGCGCACTATCCTGCCGAGTTTATGGCTGCGGTGCTCAACAACGAGTTGGGCGACATCAAGCAGGTCAACTTCATGACTGAGGAGTGCAAGCGCATGAAAATCGCCGTTTTGGGTCCCGATGTCAACGAGTCGGAATACAAGTTCTCCGTCAACGACAAGGGCGAGATCCGCTACGGCATGGGCGGCATCAAGAACGTGGGCGAGGCGGCTGTGGCAGGCATCGTGGCCGAACGCGAATCCAATGGCAAGTTCAAGGATTTCGCCGACTTCGTGATGCGCGTGGCGGATAAGGGACTTAATGTCAGGGCTTTGGAAAGCATGGGCATGGCAGGTTGTTTTGATAGTTTCAAGGGCTTCCATCGCGCCATGTTGTTCTATGTTGCGCCTAACGAGTCGGCCTCGTTTTCAGAGAAAGCCATGCGCATGGTGGCATCGTTCAACGAAAGGAAAAACTCGTCGCAGATGGACCTCTTCGGTTTCGGCGACGAGGGCGGGGCAGAGGAGACCTTCAGCATCCCGCTGCCACAGTGCGAGCCTTGGTCGAAGATGAAGGAATTGGAGATGGAGAAGGAGGCTTTGGGCTTCTATATCTCTTCGCACCCGATGGAGGTCTATCACCTGCCTTTGAAATATTTCGCCAACTGCAACGTGGAAAGGCTGAAGTTGGCCATGAACGACGTGGAGAAAAACCAGAAGCGGGCCGTGCGTCTTGGCGGACAAATCACACGTGCTGAGGAGTTTACGGCAAAGAATGGCAATCCCTATGGACGTTTCACCATCGAAGACCAAAGTGGAGCATTGCAATTTGCCTTGTTCAAGGAGAACTATCTGAATTGCAGGAACTTGCTGACAGTCAATTCCTTCGTGATGCTTTATGGTGTTTTGGACCGTCCTTTCCCGAGGGCAGGCCAGGACCCGAATGTGGCACCCGCATCACTTGAGGTGCGTTTCAGCGAGGTGCGGTTGCTCGACTCGCTCTTGGAAAGCACCTCAAAGACCATCTATGTCAAGCTGAATGTGGCCGAAATGAGCGAGGATGACATGATGAGCTTTATTGATGTTGTCAAGAAAAACCCTGGGAAACAGAACTATAAGATTCATCTCCACGACCCGTTGGACAAGAAATCATGCAACATGACCCCGGCCAAATCTGGCGTGAATGCCCAGGAGGTGTTGCCGCTCTTCGAGAAGATGCCTTTTGTGGAGTTTGATTTGCGGTGATGGAGAAAAAGTGTATTTTTGCAAAATGAAATGGTGTTTCGTATGGAGAAAAGTCAAGTTATAGATAAAATTAAACAATTGGCTCAAGCGGTGTTGCCCCAAGGCAGCTCACTTTGGCTTTATGGCTCTCGTGCGCGAGGCGACGAAAACGCAAGTAGTGATTGGGATTTGCTCATTTTGCTTGACAAGGCGAGTATTACCGCAGATGACTACGATTTGGCATACTTTTTCCGTGAATTAGGTTGGAATTTGAATGCGGAGATAAGCCCTCATGTCTATTCCAAAAGCCAATGGAATAATTGGACTTTTTTGCCTTTCTATAAAAATGTCGAACATGATAAAATCGTTTTGGTATGAGTTTGAGTGATGAAGAGCGTAGGACAATGGTACAGTTGGAAATGGAGCGAGCAAGGCGCACATTTCAGGAAGTTGAAATTCTGAAATCGGCTGGCTTGTGGAATGGCGTGTGTAATAGGTTGTATTACGCTGTGTTTCATGCTATTTCAGCTTTGTTGATTCACGATGGACATCAAGTGTTTACACATCATGGTTCACATGCTTTGTTTGGTCAGTTTTATATCAAGACCAAGGTGTTGCCTGATACGTTTGGAAAACTGTATAACCAACTTCAAACCATGCGTGAGCAAAGCGATTATAATTGTGCCTTTAATGCAGAACCCGAAGAATTGGAAACCAGAATTGAACCCGCTCGCCAAATGATAGAAACTATCGATAAAATGGTGAAAGATTGAGGAACTTCAGATTTTTTTATTATCTTTGCACACTTTAATCCGAAAATTAGAATCATTATAAACTAAACAGAAAAAGAAAATGGCAGTAATTCAAATGACTGACGACCGTTTTGAAGAGGTCGTCCTGAAATCGGAACTCCCTGTGATGGTGGACTTTGGCGCCACTTGGTGCGGTCCTTGCAAGAAGGTTGAACCCATCGTCGAGGAACTCTCGGAAGACTATGCCGGCAAGATGATTGCCGTGAAGTGCGACGTCGAGGAATGCCCCGGCACCGCAGGCAAATATGGCATCATGAACATCCCCACCGTGCTTTACTTCAAGAATGGCGAGCCCGTCGACAAGAACGTGGGTGCCGCCCCGAAGAAGGTGTTTGTGGAGAAATTGGAGAAGCTTTTATAAAATTGACTGAGGACAAAAGACTGAGGACTTGAGGCTTGGTGTCTTCCGCGTCCTAAGTCCTCTGTCTTATGTCGTTAAATCCATGTCTTTTTCAATTGATAGGAACCGACTGACCCAGTTCGGCAGCCTTGAGTTTTTGGCACGACAAATCGTGGAGGGATTCATCACGGGTTTGCACAAGAGTCCTTTCCATGGTTTTTCTGTGGAGTTTGCCGAACATCGCCTGTACAATACGGGCGAGCCCATCCGTCATATCGACTGGAAACTTTATGGCCGCACGGAGAAACTCTTTGTCAAACGCTACGAAGAGGAGACCAACCTGCGTTGTCAGATCGTCATCGACCAAAGCTCGAGCATGTGCTTTCCCGTGAGGCAGAAGGTCGACTTCGATCATCCCAACAAACTCTTTTTCTCCATCTATGCCGCTGCTTCGCTCATGGAGCTGATGCGCCGCCAGCGCGATGCCGTTGGCCTCGACTTGTTTGACGACAAAATCGTATTCCACGAGCCTGCGAAGTCTTCCATGGTTCACAATAAACTGATTTATAGTGAGCTGGAAAAACTGATTGACGACTACGACAAAAATAATAGAAAGTCCACTTCGACACCGCAATGCCTTCACCAGATTGCGGAGATGACGCATCGTCGCAGCCTCGTGGTGATTTTCACCGACATGCTTGATGGCTTGGACGACTACCAGCCGATGTTTGAGGCGTTGGAACACCTTAAATATAATAAGCATGAGGTCATCCTGTTCCATGTCTTCGACTCGACCTTGGAGCAGAACCTCGACTTTGAGAATCGCCCGTACCGTTTCGTCGATTTGGAGACGGGCGATACTTTGAAACTCAATCCCATAGAGGTGCAAGAGGCCTACAAGAAAATCATGGCCGAACGCAAGGAAGCCCTTTTGCGCCATTGCTACCAGTACCAAATCGACTATGTCGAGGCCGATATTAATAAGGACTACAATCAGGTCTTGACGAGTTATTTAATCAAGCGGACGAAACTGCATTGAGAAGTGAGAGCACAAAAAAAGTCCGAGAGCCACGCTCCCGGACTTTTTGTTTCCCCTCGCGGGGAAGAATTACTTACCTAACTATATATTACTTAACAATTACTTTCACGGAAACCTTGTTCAGGTTGTTCTCCATGCGGATGACATAGACGCCAGCGGCAAGGCTGTGGCTGATGCGCTCGGTGCTGCCCGCGTTGATTTGGCGTTGCATCATCGGCTGGCCGAGGATGTTGTAGACGGTCATCATGAAGTGGGTGCTTTCACCATTCTCAATGACAAACTCATGGTCGGTGCTCCAAACCTTCACGTTGGCGACGGTTTCTTGCTCTTCAACGCCGTCGTAGGTCAGGTCGATGAAGATGGGTTCATCGAGGCCATTGGTCGGGTTGACGGTATTGGCTTCGGGTGCCCATTGGCCATTATATTCAACGGGATAATAGTCTTGGAACCAATAGTGCGTTATGTCAAAAACTAAAATCTTGTTGATGCCATACTCGTTGTCGTTGGGAAGGATACCGCCAAACCAACCATCATTGCCAGCCACATGTTCCTTGTAGAAGTCGGCATACTGGTTGATATTGCCAAAATCTACACCTGTGGTCTCAACGATAGTGGCGAATATCGGACGAGAGTCAGGATTTTGGGGATCCCAATTCCCGCTAAATAATTGGGCAAAGGTCATCGGGTTCTCATTGCTCTTCACATAGAAAGCTGATCCTTGGTTGGCACCGTGTTCAGTGCCAAAGTTGATTACGGTAGCATAGCTTTCAGTAGTTAAGGTGTGGGCAACCGTGGTGCCGTCATGACCATCGTTGATGCGGATGCGCAGATAGACGTGGTTGCCAGGTGTGAAGCGGGCGTTGGCTGTTGGCTCGTTGACAAACCATACATAGGCATCACCATCCCAATTGGTGGTGAACTCGCCATAGCCACCTTCAGTGCCAAGGCTCGGGCTGGTACTGCGATAGAAACCATCCAGATTGGCGTAGATGACATTGCCTGCGCCAGCCGTTTCGGGGCCATCGTCGCTGACGACGAATTGGTTGGTGTAACGGTAGGTTGTGTTAGGCTCAAGGTTTTGGAGACATAGGAATGTGGCGACAGGTACGCGGTTGTTATTGGAACCATTGTTGCCTTGGATATAATGCGGCAAATCGTTCCATGCTATGGAAGGTTCGTTTCCGCTGAGCACTTCGCCGGCAAGTGAAACGGTAATGTTGACTCCCGAAGGCTCCTCAATCAAAATGGAACCGCTGTATGAGCCAATGGTGTCGCCCCACAGTCTGACATAGACAGTGGTAGGCTCGAGAGTCAAGGTTTCGTCGAGTTCGATGTACAAGGTGTTGCTGGTGTATTCCTCACCGTCGAGCGACATCTCGAAACCGTTGTAGATGAGGTCGCCAAGGCTGAGGTAAATGCCGCCATAGCCACCGCCAGGCAGAGGCAGGAAGTTGCCGCCCGTGAGCGTGAAGGTCACGGCCTCGGAAGGTCCTTGCTCAACAATGTGGGTCAGGCCGCTCAAAGCGTTAGGCGTGGCCACAAGGTAAGGATCGGTGGTGCCGCCGCCCGAAACGAGCATAATGTCGTCCACTTCCCAGCCAGCGGCTTCGGTCTCGGTGCTGGTGTACTTGAAGGCGATATGGCAGTTCGTGCCGCTGTAACCGTCAAGGCTGATTTCGCCCGATTCGGTCCAAGTCCAGCTGCCTTGCGAGAGTTCACATTCAAGTTGCTCCCAAGTGGCCGTGGTCGGGTCTTCGCCGTCGTAGTCGTTGGAGAAGTAGACCTCGATGTCGGAGCCGTTGTAGTTCTTGGCGGTGACAAAGGTCAGCACCACGTCGCTGTAGCTGTCCAAGTTGAAAGCGGGCGAGATGAGCCAGTCTTCGTTGACGCCTTGTTGGTAAGCATTCAGATAGGCGTAATGGTTGCCGTTATGTTGGGCAATGGTCCAATGGGTGGTGTCGCCGGCAACGCTCACCTCGGTCCAGCCGTGCCAATCCTCTTCCCAGTCTTGGTTGAAGATGATGGTGAGGTCGGTTTGGATGACATATCCTGCATTGACAACAGGGCTGTCGTTGCAGCCTTCCTTCTCGGCGTAGGCCCAGATGGATGCAAATTCTTCAACGGTGATGGCTTCTGTGTATGGGATCCAAGGGCCATTTCCTGAGATGAGGCTATACCAGATGGTAGCATCAGGCGTGCTGCAATTGAGGGTCACTTCTTGTGCCTCATAATAGGTGCCACCTTCGGGGCTGAAGGTTGGGGCGGCCACTGTGCATGTTCCGCCTTCGCCTTGCATGAAGATGTCGAGGAAGAAATTGTATTCGCCACTGGTCATGTTGCCTGTGGAGTAGGCTTTCAAAACGCTTTCTGTCTCGGTCACACGCAAAGCCATGGCGCGGGTGTCGCTCTCGAAGTTGACGATGTTGAAGCCGAAGTATTCGGGCACCAAGCTCTCGGGAGCCGAAACGCCCGTCGAAATCGTCCAAACGGTCTTGTTGCCGTTCATCACGAAGTTGGTGCCGCTGTTGCCGTAGCCGATCATGTCGCCGTTGGCGTTGGTGAAGGTGTAGCCATCGGCGGTCACGTCCACGGTCCAATAGTAGCTATCCTCGGCAGCCATGATGCTGGCTGGGATGGTTTCGTCGTCGCCGTTCATCGTGCTGGTGAACTCGGTGGTGGTGAGCTTGCCGCTCGTCAGTGTGTTGGCTGCGGCGAGGTAGGCGTTGGCGGTCTCGTTGTAGCGTGCCGCGAGGATGACGCGGTTGCCGGCCACGAGTTGGCTCATGTCGCTGATGCGCACGTAGTCGCCGCCAGGAACGGGTTGTTCGGTCACGGTGCCGCTTAAAGCTACGGAGGTTTCGTCGGATGAAGAGGCAGAGATTTCAATAGTTCCAGTGTATTGTCCAACCGCTGGACCATTCATTCTCACATAAATCGGGGTCGGTTCCAAGGTGCCATCGATGCCGTCAATGTAAACCTGCGATGAGAAGGTTTCGTTGTCGAGAGACACTTCGAATTCATTCTCGTTGGACTGGATGATGACGGAGCCGGTCGAGCCGCCACCCGGGGCAGGGCCGATGTTGACACCCGACAAAGTGAAGTATTGCGATGCGGAAGGGCCTTCACCAACCACATGCGTAAACCCTGACAGTGAATTAGGCGTTACAGTGAGATTAGGCACATAGGTGGTTCCCACAAGCATAATGTCGTCCACCTCCCAAGCGGCTGCCTCGGTTTCGGTTGAGGTGTATTTGAAAGCGATGTAGCAGTCGTGGGCAGGATAGGGGGTGATGCTGATCGGTATTTCGCCTGACTCAACCCAAGTGTAAGAACCCGGCGACATGTTGTAGTCGAAGGTCCACCAAGTGGCGGTTGTCGGATCAACACCGTCATAGTTGGTTGAGTATTTCAACTCCAAATCTGGGCCAGTGTAGTTCTTTGCATTTCTGAATGTTAGATACACCTCACCGTAATCGTGCATGTTGAAGCCGGGCGAGATGCACCATTGTTCGTTGACGCCGCCGTTGTAGCCGTTGGCATAAGCGTAGTGATTGCCTTGATGTTGTTCGACAGTCCAAGGCTTGCTGCCTTCCACGGTCACGAAGGTCCAGCCGTTCATCTCGCCTTCCCAGTCTTGGTCGAAGATGACGACCATACCTGTCTGGATGATGTATTCGGCCTCGGCGATGGCGCTGTTGTCGTAGCCTTCCTTCATGGCGATGGCCTTGAGGGTCGTGGTCTCATTAATATTAATAGGTGTGCTGTAGACGGGGCTGTTTTCGGTCGGGTCGGTGCCGTCCATGGTGTAGTGGATGGTGGCTCCGTCGGTGGCGCAGGCGATGCTTACGGTTTGTTCCTCGAAATAGGTGCCGGCTTCGGGGGTGAAGGTTGGCGTGGCCACCGTTGGCATGGGCGGTTCACCGCCTTCGGTCTTGACGAAGATGTCTAAGTAGAAGTTGTAGTCGCTGCTACTCAGATTGTTGGAATGGTACGGGCCGAAATTATGGCTGCTGTTCAGGGCGAAGTGTCTCAACTCGTTGTTTACGTTGGTGATGATATAGCCCGTATAGTTGGGTACCATCGTGGCCTCGCCAGAGGTGGCGCTTTCGATGCTCCATTCGGTGTTGTCGCCGCCAGTGGCGAAGTTGGTGCCGCTGGTGTAACCCATTACCTCGCCGTTGGCGTTGGTGAAGGTGTAGCCGTTGGCAGTGGTGTTGACCACCCAGTAGTAGGTGGCTTCTTCGTCGGCGATGGTGGCGGGCAGCACTTCATCATTTCCCGACATGGCTGAGGTGAAGAGTACGCCGGTGGGTTTGCCCGTTGTGGCGGCGGTCATGGCGTAATAGTCGCTGGCATTCTCGTCGAAGCGAGCGGCAACGACGATATAAGCGCCTTCGGTCAGTTGGCTGATGTCGCTGATGCGCACATAGTTGCCTTCAACGGGAGTGGGCGGAGGCGTGGGCTGTCCACCAGTGACGGTGCCGCTGACGTTGATAAACAGCGTGTCGGCGTTTTCCGAAACGGCATAGATCTGTTCGTTGTAGTCGCCTGCCTCAAGGTTGGCTTTCATCCTGACGCTGATGTTGATGTCGTAGAAATGGCCTGAGTTGGGGATGTAAATCATGGCCGGGTTCTCGGGGCGGAACATCGAGCTGGGCATTGTCGACACCTCGAAACTCTCGGATGGATAGACAGCCACGTTGTCGGTCAGATAGTTGCCGCTAATGAGGAAAGTGGCCACTTCCGAAGGGCCGCCTTGCTCGTAGTCGTAAGTGAAGCCGCTGAGCGAAGTGGGGTTGACGGTGAGAATGGGACGATGGGTATAGGCCACGTCGTCGGCACTGGCCACGCGCAGTTGCAGCGTGCCGTTGTAGCAACTGACGATGCCGGTCAAAGTCACCCAGTCGCCTTGGGTCATGCCGGGCACGTTGGGGATGCGGTAGACGATGAGGCTGTTGCCGTCTTGCGTGAGGGTGGTGTTGCCGTTGGTGTTGATGGCACCAATGATGGCTTGCTCGATGGTCACGCGGGTGGATTGAATCATGTTGCTGCCGCTGAAATCGTCGTTGATTTCGGCGATGGTGTGGATGGCAGGTTCGGGAAGCGTGTTGCCTGTCGAGACGACGGCGAACACATTGGCGTTGTTGCCTGCGATGCCTGTGAGTTCAACCAAGTTGTTGTAGGTGGTCTTTTTGCCATAGGTGCGCACCATGTCGCCGATGGCAAGGGTGGTGGGCACCGTGTTGCTGTTCATGTAAAGGTCGATGCCGGCGCTGGCGTCTTGGATGTAGACGTTGCGACCGTCGATGAAGATGACCGTGCCTTCCACGCAAGCGTAGTCGTTGTCGGCCAAGGCGCGGGCCTCGGCGATGGCGACAGGCTCAACGATGGTGTAGGTGGCTTCGGCGACGGCGCTGTTTTGGTAGCCCGCAGCGACGGTCATGGCCTTGATGGTGGTCGTGGTGCTCACCGTGATGGGCTGGCTGTAGACCGGACTGTTTTCGGTAGGCTCAGTACCGTCGGTGGTGTAATGGATGCTTGCGCCTTCGGTCGTGCTGCTGATGCTGACCGTTTGGGCGGTGATGTAGTTGCCGCTGGCGGGCGTGAAGGTGGGTGCTACGGCCACGGGCTGTTCGTTCACCGTGCCGCTCAAGGCGATGCTGGCGTTGAGGTCGCCCGAAACGAGGGTGATGCTGCCAGTGTGAGCACCTACTGCCAAGTTGGCTTTCATTCTGACGTAAACGCTTCTTTCGGCCAAGACCCCTTCGGTGGGGCTGAGGCTTAAGGTGTTGAAATAAAAACCGTTAGGTTCGGTGGTGATTTCAAATTCTTGAGAGGGCGTGATGGTTACGTTGGCTTGCAGGTCGCTGCCCGAAACGGTGAAGCTTTGTGTTTGCGACGGTCCGGCACCGAAAACATATTGGAAGCCTTCGATTTGGTTGGTCGAGACGGTCATTTGCGGGTCGCCAGGAATCTCGATGGTGAATGTGGCTTCAGCAATTTCGCTTTCGAGATAGCCTTCTTTCCAGGCTTTGGCCTTCACGGTGGTGGTCTCGTTGATGTCGAGCGGATTAAGGTAAGTCGCGCTGTTCTCGGTGGGGTCGCTGCCGTTGGTGGTGTAGCGGATGGTGGCGCCCTCGGTGGCACAGCTGATGCTCACGGTTTGGGCTTCAGTGTAAGTGCCGCCTTCGGGTGTGAAAGTCGGGGTGGCCACGGTCTCTTGGGGTTGGGTGCCATCGTTTTTCTTGTAGAGTTGAACAGGTTGTTGGTTAGTATAAGATGAAGACTTATAGTAGCGGAATCTCATCTGGTTCGAAGTCGCATTAAAGCGCATGATGCATGTGTTTGATGTGATTTTTACCCAATCATTATCAAATTCCAAAGTGTTGGCGGAAGGGGCATCATCGAACTTTAGGGAGTTGGTGTTGTTTTGACTATAAATGTATTTACCATCATTTGTTCCACCGTTAACTTTAATGGAATAACCACCTGTCATTGATTCGATGGTGATGCTGACCAAATTGTCGGCAGTGATGGTGTTATTGCTAATTGTCAGTTCATCATAGCAGTTCACGGCATCAACACCCGTCCAACAATAAGCTGTCGTGGCATCGCTTTCATAGACCAAAAGGTATTCTCCACTCCAGTCGGATGGAGCGGAAGTGACCTTTTCATAGTTGTTTTGACCTAATGCAGTTAGTGCATTCATGGTCAACAGCAAAACCGCTGTCAACAAAATAGTTAGTTTTTGTTTCATACGAATGAAATTTAATTATTTGATAATTAATGATTTAACTTGAATAAGTTCGTTTCCGAACAAGGTTTCAAAAGTAGTAAATTGTCGTTGATGAAAGGCTTTGAATTTCATTAACTTATCAACAATTTATCAACATTGGACTGTTGAAAACTTTTTTTGACTTTGAGGGTAAAAAAAAGAGACGCCATGTGTGAATGACGTCCCTTTATTAAGGTTCGGATGCTTGATGGCTTAGAAGTTGAAGCCGAGGCCCACGAAGAAACCGTTGGCTTTCAGCGTGGAGTAGTCGCTCTTGGCGAGGTCGATTAAACCGAGACGATAGCCGCCAAACAGGTTGAAGCTGCTGAATCTGATGTCAGCGCCAAACACGGCATAAAGGTTGAAACGGTTCAGTGAGCTGTTGTCACCATACCAGTTTGTGGTGTGCGAGGTGCCGGCAATTGAGGTCTTGGTGTTGCCGACAACGGCGAGCGACAACATTGGTCCCACGAAAGGTGCAATGGAAAGATCGCGGTTGATGCTGATGTCATAATTGAGCAAAATAGGAACGTCAACCAGTAATTGGGTGCTCTTTCCTGTGCCAAAGCCAAAGATGGCATCGCCACTTTTTGTGTTCATTCTAAGTTGGGCACCTGCTGCCACGCCAAGCCCTTTTGTCAGGTTGACATTCTTGCTGAAACCCAGGCCGAAGCCTTGTAAATTCCAGGAGGAATTGCTTTCGACGAATGTTTCGGGGGCATAACCCACATAGACCATGTTTTGTGCCTGCGCTTTTCCGGCAACGAACATTGCGGCCACGAGAGCCACGATTGCAAATGCTTTTTTCATTTTGGTTATAGATTTAATACGTTGTTGTTCCTAATGATTTTCGTGGCAAAAATACAAAGGTTTTTGATGCCAAAAACACATTCCTACAAAAAGTATGCCTGTTTTTCACCAGCAACCGAGAAGGCATCAACCACCTTGCCTTTTTTATGAACATTTTCCTTGCATTTGGTGAAAATTAGTATCTTTGCCGCGTTATAACACATTTTTGAGATGAAAAAAGTAGTTCGAACTGTTTGCATCGGTGTGCTTTCGGGATTGGCCTTTCTGGCGGCTTGCACCACAACCAACGGCTTGTCGCGAAAGGAACGCAAGCAACTCATCAAGGAGCGCGACGCCATCCAAGACATGCTGACGCGTCGCGAGGGCGCGGCTGTGTATGGCTCGCCTGAGATCATCGCCAGGTATGGTGCTGAGACCTATCGTCTCAGAAGCCAACTCGATTCCATCAATGCCAAATTGGGCGAGAACGTGGATTTGGAAAAGAGTGCCCGACGTGTGGCCTTGCAGGAACGCATCGTTGAACTCCAAGAGGCGCTGCAATGCCGCGAGGGGGCCTGTGTCTACGGCTCGCCCGAAATCATCGAGGAATATGGCAAGGAGACCCAACGGATGAGGGATGAACTTCAGTCAGTCCGCAAGGAATTGAATGAATTGAATGCTCCGCAAGGCAAGATTAATCAAGGCGCAACTGAAACCTTATACGGTAGTCCCACGCTGTGAACCGCTTCGACGTTTGAAGATTATGAGTGAACGTCTCGGTTTTTATAAGAAGGTGATGCTCGAACTCAACCATCAGGTGCTGCAACAGCGCATCGATGAGCACGAGCTGCACCAGCTGTTTTGGGAATGCACGCTGCGCTGCAACCTCAACTGTCGTCATTGTGGCTCCGACTGCCGCATGCTCTCCGAAAAGGACGACATGCCCTTAGAGGATTTCCTCAAGGTGCTCGACGAGGTGCGTGCCCATCAAGACCCCGCCAAGGTGATGGTCATTACCACGGGCGGCGAACCCACTATGCGGCAGGACTTGGCGCATTGCGGCGAAGAGATTACCAAGCGAGGCTTCGTCTGGGGCATGGTGTGCAATGGCATGTTGCTCTCCGCTGAGAAGCTCAACGAGTTTGTCGCTGCGGGACTCAAGTCAATAGCGGTCAGCTTCGATGGCTTCGAGGATGACCACAACTGGATGCGCGGCAACCCGATGAGCTACAAGAACGTGCTCCGTGCCGTGGAAGCCATGAAACAGCATCCGAGCCTCACTTGGGATGTCATCACCTGCGTCAACCAACGGACTATCAAATATCTGCCCCAGTTTCGCGACTTCCTGATTTCGTTGGGCATCCGCCGTTGGCGTTTGTTCACGGTGTTTCCTTTCGGTCGCGCCGCCAACGAGCCCGACTTCAAGCTCAGCAATGCGCAGTTCGTCGAGATGATGGAGTTCATCAAGCAGACGCGCCTCGAGGGGAAGATCCGCGCCGACTATGGCTGCGACGGCTTCCTCGGCAAATACGAAGGCGAGGTGCGCAACCACTACTATTCGTGCAGTGCAGGCATCAATATCGCTTCGGTGCTGGCCGACGGCTCCATTTCGGGCTGCCTCAGCATCCGCAGCGACTACCACCAAGGCAACATCTATAAGGACAGTTTCTGGGACGTGTGGACCAACAAGTTCCAGCCTTACCGCGACCGCAAATGGATGAAGACCGACCAATGTGCAAGTTGCAAGATGTGGCGCTATTGCCAAGGCAACGGTTTCCATCTGCGCGACGGCGACGGGAAACTGCAAATTTGCCAATATAATATGATAGTTGATAATCACTATGGCTAATAGCTTATGGCTGATGGCTTGCTTTTGCCAAGGGCACACAGTGCTCCGTTTGGGCTGAAGCAGGCCATCAGCCATTTGCCATAGGCCATAGTCAAAATAAACTGTAAATAAAAAGCATGAACCGGATTTACCTCGTCGGCTATATGGGTGCGGGCAAGTCAACCGCAGCAAAGCGGCTCGCCAACCGTCTTGGTTGGGACGTGGCCGATACTGATGAGCTGTTTGAGGCGAAATACCGTATTTCGGTGTGCGACTTCTTCCACAAATACGACGAAGCTCTCTACCGCAAGTTGGAATCGGAGGTGCTGAAGTCGACGGAAAGCCTTGATAATGTGATTGTTGCTACTGGTGGCGGAACGGCTTGCTATTTCGACAATATGGAATGGATGAACCAGCATGGCCTGACGGTCTTCCTGAAAATCAGCGAGAAAGCCGTTGTCGACCGTTTGCTCCATGCCAAGCGCAAACGTCCCTTGGCCATCGGCAAGAGCGAGGAGGAACTGACGGCTTTCGTCAGCCAACACTACGGGTCGCGATTGCCGTTTTACGAACAGGCCCGCGTCACCGTGAAGTCAGAAAACCTTGATTTGGATAATTTGATTCAACTTATTGAAAATGAAAAAGATAAATAGTTTGCTTTTGGGCGTGATGCTGCTTTTGGCCGCCTGCGATACAAAAACTCCAGTGGAACCTGAAGCCACCGCCATCGACTATGGCGACACCACTTATTGGTATGCCTTCGGTGACACCGACAAGCCTGCCGACGTGTTTTATGTCTATCCCACCGTATCGACGATTTCCTTTGCCGATAACGACTCGTCGTGGTTTGCCGACATCACGCAAGCCGAGGTGAGGGAAGAAGCCAACGGCAACCAGCGCTTCAACAAGATGCTTTACGACGACTACAACTTCTACGCGCCCTACTACCGCCAGATGATTTTCGAGTCATACAACCAACCTGACAGCATTTTGCGGAAAAACGCCGCCTTTGCCGCACAAGACGTCAAGGAAGCCTTCCAATATTATATGGCCCATGGCAATCAAGGCCGGCCGTTCTTCCTCGTGGGTCACAGCCAAGGCTCGCAGGTGCTCATCGAGTTGCTGAAAAACGGGATGACCGATGAGCAACGCCAACTGATGGTGGCCGCCTATTGCATTGGCTATCATGTGACTGCCGAGGAGTTGGCACAGTATCCCGACCAACTTGCTCCCGCTACTGACAGCCTCGAAACGGGCAAGCTCATCCTCTTCAACTCGGCCACCGATACGGCTGCCTTGGCCTCCGTGTCGCGGGGCGACGTGGTGGGCATCAACCCGACGGTTTGGAACGCCACTTCCGACACCATTCCCGCTGAGTATCAATTAGGTATGGCCAAATACAACGAAAACCGCGACAGTGTCTTGATTGTGCCTTGCATCACTAAGACCTATCTCTACAAGCACACGACCATCTGTCCCGACCTCGATCCCGACATGGTCTTCATTCCTGCCTACGAAAGAATGTTTCCTCATGGCAACCTGCATTTCGCTGATTCATGGCTCTTTGCGGGCAACGTGAAGCAAAATATGGCCTGTCGCTTACGAAACTTCATGACAAAATGAAAAAGTGCATATTAATAATAGGTGTGGTTTTCGGCTTGGCCGTTTCCGTTTTGGCGCAAGACATTGACAGCCTCTATCGTGTGTTCGAGAGCAATAGGGGAGAAGTGGCCTATCGCGCTGCCGTGGCCATCGATGAGGTGATAGGTCGTGAGCCCAACTTTGAGCCTACCACCGACAAGGACGAAATCAAGCTGAAGCTGCTGCGCACGATGATCCTCCATTTCTTCAACGACGAGGACTTCCGGCATGTGGTGATGTATTCGGAAATCGGCATTGCGCATTACGAGAAGATCGATGACCTGTTTAACCTCGCAGGCTGCTACATGACTTTGGCCAATGCCTACCAGCGCCTCGGTCAGTTCGACAAGGCCATCGAGTGCTACAACCGTTGCAGCGACATCATGGACCGTTTGGGCGGCGATATGGCTGATGTCAACAAGCGGTATGTGATGAACAACATTGCCGAGATTCACCTCTCGATGAACGAATATGGCCAGGCAGAGGAAATGTATCGCCGGTGCATCGAAATGCTTGGCGCGGTGGACGTGGCTGACACCGCCTCCAATCTCGACTTGGCCACCTATTACCAGAACCTCGCTGAGGTGCGCATCGCCGAGGCAGGTAAGTTGGATAGCGCAATGCGGTCGCAGAAACTGGGCGAGGCCATCAGTTTTGCGCAACGTTCGCTCGATCTTTCGCAGCGTTATCACGACACGCCCCACAAGATCATCAACCGCCTGACTGCTCTCTCGAAAGCCACTTTCCAGAGCGGCAGGATCGACGAAGGTCTTGCCTTGATGGAGGAGGCCTTAAGTGTCGCCAAGGAGAACGACGACGTGTTTATGGAGTCTGTCATCTATGTGCAGCGCGGCCAGTTCGAGAGCCAGTTGCAACGTAATGCCGAGGCTGAGCGCGATTTCATCAATGCCATCGCCATCGCCGAGGAAAACCATTTTACGGAGGTGCTTCAGGAAGCCCTCGAAAGCATCTATCCCGTTGTGCGCCAGCGCGACCCCAACAAGGCTTTGGGCTATCTGGAACGCAGCATGACGCTCCGCGACTCCATCTTCAACGAGCACCAACAGCACCTCATCCGCGACTACCAAGTGCGTTATGCCATGCAGGAGAAAGACCACGAACTGGCGTTGGAGCAAGCCAAGACAAAGCAGAACCGATTGTATGTCATTATTTTAGCTATAACCGCTTTGCTTGCCGGTGTGATTGCCGTCATTTGGTACCGCCTGGCCATGGTGCGCAAGAAACGCAACGAGGAACTGATGCGCGTCAACAAGACCAAGGACAGGTTGCTCTCCATCGTTTCGCATGACGTGAAGACCCCTGTGGGGGCCATCTGCACCGTACTCCGACAGATGACCAACCACTATGACGCGATGAGCGACACCGACCGCAAGGCTAACTTGGTGATGATGCGCTCGTCGGCAGAGGGATTGGACGACCGCGTGAGGAACATCATGCAGTGGGTGAGGGGCGAACTGGAAAATGGTAAAGTTAGTCGTAATACATTTAATCTCAGTCGTTTGGTTGACGACTGCGTCAAGATGCAGATGGCGGCTGCTGATGCCAAGACACTGAAAGTGGTCAACGAGGTGGAGCCATCGCTTACAGTCAACGACGACGAGAACGCGGTGAGCCTCGTGCTCCAAAACCTGCTTAGCAACGCTGTGAAGTTCTCCTATCCTGGCGGCGAAATCCGCGTGAAGGCCGAAGAGCAAGGTAGGCGCGTGTGGCTCGCGGTCGAGGACGACGGCATGGGCATCGCCGAGAAGAAGCTGGAGAAGATATTCCAGTTCATGACCTCGTCTGACAAAGGCACGGGCGGCGAGACGGGCACCGGCATCGGCCTCTTCGTCAGCAAGCAGCTCGTTGACAAGATGGGGGGAGAGATTTCCATCGAAAGCGTGAAAGGCGAAGGTACCGTTGTTCGTTTCAGCATCAACAAATCGTGAAAGACATGGAAAAGAACAAGACAATACGAATACTCATGGTCGAGGACCAGCCCTTGTGTCGCCTCGGCATCAAGATGTCGCTCGCCGATACGCAATTGCCCTGCGAGTTGTTGGGCGAAGCCGAATCCGTCGAGCAAGCCGTCGGTTTCCTCAAGGAGCGCGGCCACGAACTCGACGTCATCCTCTTGGACTATGTCCTTCTCGATGGCACGGGTGCGGAAGTGATCGAAGCGGCTCGGAAACTTTGCCCCAAAGTGAAAATCATCGTCCTCTCGGGCGAGGCGGGCGGTGCCATCGTCAAGCAGCTGATGGATAGCGGCATCAATGGCTTCATGAGCAAGAACATCAATCCAGAGGAGTTAGGAAATGTGCTGGCTTCCGTCATGGAGGGTCACGACTGCCTTGGCGAGGGCAACATGCTCATCGAGCAGGGCGTGAAGGACGACATGGAGAATCTCAATGCACTCACTCGCCGCGAGATGGATTTGGTGAGTTATTGCGCCACGGGTTTGAACACCAAGCAAATCGCCGAGGAGATGTGCATCACGCCGCATAGTGTTGAGAACATGAAGAGCGTCGTGTTCAGCAAGTTGGGCGTGAAATCCACCAACGAGCTTATTCTCTTCGCCTTCCGCGTCGGGTTGGTAGGGTAGGGCTTTACATCCAAAAACTTGGAAAAAGTCACGAAAATTGGATGAAAAACTTGGAAAAGGAAGCCTTTGAAGCCCATCGCAGCCTTGATGAACCGATGCACCGCGTCTTTCTCGACCTGTTCAAGAAGTATTTGCTTGTGGGTGGCCTTCCCGATGCCGTCAATCGGTTTGTTGCGTCGAACAACATTGTTGAAGTGCGTCGTGTGCATGATGCCATTCAGCAGCTCTATCGCGAGGATGCTGCCCAGTATGATGCCGAAAACAAGTTGAAGATCAGGAGGATATATGATTTGATTCCATCCAATCTCGAAAACAAGAAGAAGCGGGTGCAGTTCAATGAGATTGAGGGCAAGCGAGGCAAGACTTTTGCCACATACGCCGACGAGTTCGAGTATCTGATTCAGTCGGGTGTGGCCATCGAGGTGAAGTCGATTTCCAACCCAAGGTTTCCTTTGGTGGAGTCGACGATGAAGAACCTGATGAAGCTGTATCTGAACGACGTTGGGCTGCTGACCAACATCCTTTATCGCTATAACATCCGCGCCGTGCTCGACGACGAGCGGAGCATCAATCTCGGATCGGTGTATGAGTCGGTGGTGGCGTCGGAGTTGCTGGCGCACGGCTATCACCTTTATTATTATGACAACAAGGGCAAGGGCGAGGTGGACTTTTTGATTGACGACTACGACCGGCTCACGGCTGTGCCCGTGGAGGTGAAGTCGGGCAAGGATTACGCTCGCCACAAGGCCTTGGACAAGTTCATCGCCAACCCCGACTACCACATCAAGCGGGCCGTGGTGTTGTCGAACGAGCGGGAGTTTCGCACCGAGGGCATCAAGGAGTACATTCCCGTTTATTTCGTGATGTTTTTCCGTCCCAGCACGCCGATGATGATGTAGTTTTGGAAGACGTTTCAGCTGTCAAAGCTCCATGATTTCTATATCTGAAAGGCCGGTGATTTTAGCTCGCTCTCTGAGTTTTTCCACCTGCAAAATTACACATTTCACACAAAAAACAGCGCTTTTTTTTCCGCCAAACCCAAAATTCAGGAGTTTTCTCCTTATTCCACCCGGATTTTTCCCTATATTTTTGCACCGATGAATTGTGCCTCGGCTTCAGGGCTGCGCCGTCTCGCGTCCCGCAGTCCCGCAATCTCGTAGTCAAATACATTGAAATTCAAACAATTAACAATATCATTCACTAAAAACACAAAACACTATGAAAAGTAAACATTTACTTATGATGCTGCTGCTGGCACTGGTGGTGCCGCTGGCAGTACACGCACAAACGGTTATCCCGTATCTTGAGAATTTCGAGTCTTACACCAATGTTGGCATTGGTATGGGCGTAACCCCTACTGACTGGACGGTGACCCCTGGCATTAATACGGTTTGCGAAGTGATTGGCACTAGTTCGGGAAAGTATTTGAGGATCGGAAGAAACAGTGTTGTTAGTTCGACTACTCGAATAGTAACAGCAGAATTGCCTTCTTTCTCCAGTAATTTACGAGTTTTGAAATTGACATTCAAACTTCGGGCATCCCACACTTCGGGCAGCGTGTTACAAGTCGGTTATCTTAATCGAAGTGGCAGTTTTCAATCATTGCAAGCTTTTAATCCGGCCGATTATCAAGGGAGCCAATACACTTCTGTAACTGTAAACTATAATCGCTCCGGTATAGCCCCTTTTAGCAGCATGGTAATCCAATATACGGGAAATACCGCTGATGCCCTTTGGTTCATCGATGATGTCCAGGTCACATTTAGCACGAAAGACTCCAATAGCCTTTCCGCTTCAAATGTGACGGGTTCGTCAGCCTATTTGTCGTGGTCGCTTTTGGGTAATGCGGAAAGCTATCAGGTGCAATATGCCGATAACGCCAGCTTCAGCAATGCCCAAACGGTTTCGACATCAACCCAATCGGTCACATTGACTGGTTTATCTTCAGAGACTGGCTATTATGCGAGGGTCAGGTCGGTGTATGGTAGTTCGGCCCTCAACAATTTGACTTATAGCAATTGGAGCAATGTGGCCTCGTTCACCACGCCCGCTCCCACCTGTCTGCCGCCTACGGGCCTTACTGTGAGCGGTATAACCTCAACGGGTGCCACTTTCGCTTGGGATGCCGAAGCGGGTGAGGAGTTCGAATACTTTATGCGCGCACTTCCTTATACTTACAATGAGGCAGACTTCATTCACGATGGAAATGGGGGAACCTATAATGGTCCTTATACTTACGCCGTTTCTTTCAACCCTGGTACCGACAATGTCTTCTATTTGCGAAAAGTGTGCGAGGGGAATGACTACAGTGATCCTGTATCTGTCGAATTCCACACGCCTTGTGAGGCCATCACTGCCTTGGGCTATTCAGAATACTTTGATGGATATACGGTTCCTGAGGCTTGGAATCCATCAACCCGCATCTTGCCGAGTTGCTGGAATGCCATCAATACGACTACTTACAGCAGCAATATGGCATTTCCTACCATTTTTAACTACGGCAATAATGCCTATTCCGGTTACAATTGCCTGTTCATCTATTCGGCTTATTCAGATATGACTAACCAGGACCCGCAACCTCAGTATGCCATCATGCCTAGGATGGATGACCTCGGTGGCATAGAAGTCACATTATGGGCCAAAGGTCATAGTGAGGCGAGCACCTTCAAGATTGGCACGATGACTGACCCAACTGATGCCTCCACTTTCACGGAGATTACAGAACAAGCATTGACCACTTCCTACCAGAGGTATATCTATGCCATCCCGGCTAACACTACCGACCAGTACATTGCCTTCATGATTGACGCTGCCGATTCGGACAGAATTACCAATGGCGTCTATATCGACGACATCGTGATTCCAACATGCTCGAGACCTACTGGCCTACATGTTGCAGAACTTACCGCTCGTAGCGTCAGAATCGAATGGGATGCCGAAGAAGGCGCAATGTTCCAACCTCTTATGCCTGGAGGTCAGCCTACGTATCCTTTCGATCCTACCAATCCTCCTACGAATTGGAATGTACAGCCCACTAGCTATAACTACTCAATATGGAATACCTTGTCGCCTGAAACGACTTATGGTGTGTGGCTCCGCAAATACTGCAGCGAAAGTGATCAAAGCGAGCCTATCTATATCACCTTCACCACGCCGGAAGCCTGCCCTGCACCCACGGGCTTGCAAGTGGTAGAGAGCAGCATCACTTCCACGGGTGCCAGCTTCATCTGGAATGCCGAAGAGGGTGCCACATTCGAATACTTCACCATCTCGGATCCGTGCGAAGGTTTCGAACCTGCAGTAGACCAGTCTTGGACCTCTACCCCAAACAACACGGTGGGATGGTCGAACGCTTTCACACCCAACGAGGTCGTCCGCTTCTATCTCCGCAAGGATTGCGGCAATGACGGCTACAGCGATTACACCTACGTGGAGTTCCGCACCCTCTGCGGTCCTATGTCCTTGATCAACGGCTATAGAGAGGATTTCAATAACTTTACCAATGTCTCTACAAACGAGTATGATACGCCAACGGGCTATCCCGATGTCGACCTTCCTCACTGCTGGCAGTTCCTCAATCGTAGTGAATCCGCCGAAGGTTATCCTCAGGCGTTCCTCAGTTCTAATTCAGAATACGCCGTTTCGGGCAACTGCTTGTTCTTCAAGTCGAGCAGCACGACCCCGCTCTATGCCATCCTGCCTGAGTTCGTGCAAGACATTGCTGAATACCAGCTTACCTTCACCTACTGTAATGAAAATGTCAATGAAAACAATGGCACGCTTTACGTCGGCTACATGACCGACCCAAGCAATGCCAGCACCTTCGTGCAAACGTTAGCTTGCCCACAAACGACCACGAGGACCGAAAAGACAGCCTATTTCCCCAATGCACCGCAGGGTAGCTTCATGGCGTTCAAGTACGTCGGTGGACTGTACGACAATTACTATCTTGGCATTGATGATGTGGTCGTGACGACGGGCCCGTCCTGCTTCCCCACGGGTACGTTGGACTGCGTCGGCTTGTCTTCTAGAACGGCCACCCTGAGTTGGCAACTTATCGATTTCCAACAAAACGCTTGGGTTGTGGAATACTCCAAATCGAACCAATTCTTTGCTCCCGTATATACTGTTGATGCCACCCAAAATTGGAACTTTGTCATCGAAAATTTGGAACCCCTAACGACGTATTACGCGAGAGTGCGTGGCAACTGCGGCGAGGGCAGCTTGAGTGACGTGAGCAATACGATCATCTTCACCACCCTCGATGCTTGCCCCGTGCCCACCAATTTGGTTGCCAGCAACCTCACCCAAAACACCGCCGACCTCAGTTGGACCGGCTCCGAGGATGTGGAAAGCTACTACGTGAGATGGTACAGGACCGCACAAGTGGTTGGCGTCAATGAACAGTTCGATGATGAACTCTTTGCTCCTGATCGTTGGGAAGTAAAGACAGGTTTGCTGTCCGATATTATAAATGGCGGTGAATTGGGTCGCGAGGAATCTCCTTATTGGCATTTTGGAACGAAAAACGGTGTGTTTGATAGTCACGCCTATCTTGAGGTTTGGAATACAAGTTGCAAGAGCTGGCTCATCACACCGAGACACACTGTTAAGACATCCGATACCTTCACTTTCGACTTGGCCTTGACTGCATATAGCGGCAACGTGTCTTCGCCCCAAACCACTGGCACCGACGACAGATTCGTCGTGCTGATTACCGTCAACGATGGTCAGAGTTGGGAAATCCTGCGTGAGTGGAACAACTCTGGTTCGCAATATGTCTACAATAATATCGCTCACACCGCCACAGGTGAGCTGGTGAGCATCGACCTGTCTAATTATGTTAATTGTGATGTGCGCATCGCCTTCTACGGCGAATCCACCGTAAGCAATGCTGACAACAACCTGCACATCGACAACGTGAAGATTGGCACGCAGTATGCCCAAGGTGGCGCATATGTATATCAAGTGGAAGCAACAACCCTTACCATTCCGGATCTCAACGCTGGCACCGAATATGAGGTGCTAGTGAGTAGCGCTTGCTCCAATCCTGAGGTGTGGAGTGAGCCAATCACCTTCAAGACCTTGGATGCTTACACGAAGGTGTTCGTCGGTGGACAGGCCTTCGGGAACTTCACTGCCGAACAAGTCGGCGACCAATGGAGCAACCCCAACAACTGGGTGCCTAATGGTATGCCGGGTTCATTCGATGGCAACCCATTGCAAGATGTCATCATCCGTCACGATGTGGTCATTTCTGATGCTTTGGGCAACCACATCATCGCCAATGCCAACAGCATCACGTTTGAAGGCACGCCCAAGCCCACCCTTACCCTCGAAGACGGCAACCAACTGAGGCTCAACACCGAGATTGACCAACCCGACGTCATCACGGTGAAGAAGAACATCATCGGATACGCTGGCACGAAGGATCAATACTACCTGATTTCATCGCCTGTCCAATGGGCTGGACAGTACAATCCTGCCAACGGCATCGTCACTACGGAGAGCGACTACGACCTCTATGCCTTCGATCCTGCCGCTTCCGATGGCCTCGAATGGAGAAACTACAAGGCTGACCCGACGAACTTCAAGATGGATTGGGAAACGGGTTACCTCTATGCCAATGCCACCGATGTGATGATTAGTGTCACTGGCCCTGTCATGGACAACAAGCAACCTGACGAAATTTTCAATTACAACTATTATGAGAATGAGGAGTATTCATTCAATGGATGGAAACTTTGTGGCAACACATTTACTTGCAATGCTTACCTCAGTTCCAATTCGCAGACCATGGCCTTCTATCGCATGAATGCCGAAGGAACAGGCTTTGAAGCCGTCACGAGCGTCATCAAGCCTATGGAAGGCTTCTTCATACAGAATAACGTCAGAGGCGAGAGCGTGGTCCTCAGCAGAACGGCACCCAGCAAGGGCGTGAGATGCCTCAACCTCGTGCTCAGCCAAGTGGCAGCTCGTAGGGACGGCGTTTCGACAGGCTCAACGACCTTAGACAACGCCATCATCCGCTTCGACGAAGGCAACACCCTTGAGAAACTCAGCTTCCGCGAAGGCAGCTCGAAGGTCTACATGCCTGTCGAGGGCAAGGACTACGCTGTGGTCAACGCCGGACAGGTGGGCGAACTGCCCCTCAGCTTCAAGGCCGAAAAGAACGGCACCTACACGCTGAGCTTCAGCAACGAGAACGTTGAGTTCGGCTACTTGCACCTCATCGACAACCTCACGGGAGCTGAGACCAATCTTTTGGCCACCCCAAGTTACACGTTTGAGGCTCGCACCACTGACTACGCTTCGCGCTTCAAGGTGGTGTTCGCTTCCGTTAGCGAGGACGCAAACGGCGACAGTGAGACCTTTGCCTTCAACAACAACGGCAACTGGATCATCCTCAACGAAGGCCGCGCCACGCTGCAAGTCATCGACCTCAACGGGCGCATCCTCAGCAGCGAGCAGATTGAAGGCTCGGTGCAGACCAGCATCCACCAGCCCGCCGGGCTCTACCTCATCCGTCTCTTGAATGGTAACGATGTGAAGGTGCAGAAGGTGGTGGTGAGATGACTATAGCCTATGGCTGATGGCCGATGGCTCGCTTTGTTCAAGGGCATGAAATCCATGCCTTGGGTGAAGCGAGCCATAGGCCATAGTCAGGAGCCATAGTCAGCCAAACAGAAAAACGAAAGTCAAAACAATAAAACAACATAAAATCCAAATTACGATGAAGAAACTAACACTGACAACAGCAATCCTCCTCGGCCTTGCCCTGACGACGCTCGCCGACAACAACAACCAAGGCGGCGGCCTCTTCCAACGTGGTGCCAGCACCGAAGAGATGGAATATGCCAACCGCGACGCCATGCCTGCATTGCCTACTCACGGCTTGCAGAACAACCAAGACGCCACCAGCCCCATCGGCAGCGGCATCGTGGTGCTGGCCCTCCTCGGCGGGGCTTACTTAGTGGGCAAACGTCGTAAGGAATGAAAAATGTTTCCTTTTCATAATCTTTTTCCTGGAAGGTCGGTGGCGCAGGCTGCCGGCCTTTTTTTCGCTTCAGCCCCAAAATTCAGGAGTTTTCTCCTTATCCCATCCCAGTTTTTCGATTTATTTTTGCACCGATGAAGTGTGCCTTGGCGGATGGCTGATAGCCAAAAGCCACCCGTCAATGATGAAATCTTTGAATCTTGAATTTTGAATTATGAATTTTAAAACTTTAAATAAATGAATGCCAAGACTTTACTAATCCTTATGTTGTCGCTCTTCGCCGTGCCTTGGGCGATGTGGGGGCAAGAGACGCTGACCATTAATGATGGAACCCAAACGAATCTGTATGTGCCGGTTAATGGGTATAACTCAAACTCCTATAACGTCAAGAGCCAGTTCATTATCCCTGCCGCTGATTTGGCTGGTTTGCAAGGTGCGCAGATTACCCAATTGACGTTTTATTCCAATTTGGCTAATATTACCTACCCCAACGCAAGTTTCAAGGTGTATCTCATGGAAACCACCCAGACGAATATGACCTTTAACTCACCGGTTGACTGGAATTCATTGTCGAATTATGTGGTTTATAGCGGCAGTTTGTCGGTCGCTTCCGACAAAACGATGACAGTCGCCTTGACAACGCCATTCAGCTATACAGGCAACAATCTGTTGGTGGCCTTTGAAGAGACCGAGTTGTCGACTTATGCGAGGTCTAACCAATGGTATGGCGTGCAAACCACAAACAACGCCTCGCTATATTCATTTTTGTACGGTAACAGCCTTAATTACATGACCGAGATATTCCTCCCCAAAATGACCTTCACCTATACAGACGGCTTCGTGTGCCCGATGCCCTACGGGATAACCTGCACCGAAACGACCCTCACCTCCGCCACCCTCACTTGGACTGCCGGCGGCGAGGAAACCGAATGGCAATTGGTGTATTCCACCAATCCCGACTTCGACCCTGGCACGGCGAACCCCATTACGGTCGAACAACCCACCTACTCCCTTGGCATTGAACCCGACGTGACCTACTACGCCTACGTCCGTGCCAAGTGCGATGCCAGTCATTATAGCGACTGGAGCGGGCCGCGCAGCTTCGGCAGCGTGTTTCCTGCGCCGCACGACTTCTATCCAACCAACGTGACCGCCAACACTGCCACCGTCACCTGGGTCAACGGCGACGACGAGACCTCGTGGCAAATCGTGACCTCAACCATGCCCGACTTCAACCCTAACAACGCCTCGCCAATCAACGTGACCGAGAAGCCCTTCACCCTGACCAATCTCACAACCGAGCAAACCTATTACGCCTACATCCGTGCCACTTCGGGCAACTATCATAGCGCTTGGAGCAACGTGTGCTGCTTCACGCCGACCTACACACAAAGCCTGACCGTGGGACAAGGCGGTGCCCTAGGCGACGTGCCCGTGCCGTTGGCCTACGCCGACCTCGGCAGCACCAAGAGCGAGTTCATCATCCCCGCCGCGCAGCTGACGGCGATGAAATACGGCACCATCAACCGCCTGACCTTCTACTGCGACGCACAGACGTGGATGGGCGCGGGCATCTGGGTCTATGTGGGCGAAACCGAACGGACCTCGCTCAATGCCGATAATCTGATTTCGCCTAACAACATGACCTACGTCCACTACGGGAAA
>DGXB01000089.1:50872-51060 GCA_002396205.1 Bacteroidales bacterium UBA4243 | reverse complement strand
ATGGCCACACGCTGCTGCTGACCACCGCTCAGCTGTTGCGGGAAGTGGTTCTGGCGGTGCTTGATGGCCATGCGCGTCATGATGGCCTCCACGCGCTCGCGGCGCTCGGCGACGGGGATGTTCATGTAGCGCAGCGGCAGCTCGATGTTCTCGAACACATTCAGCTCGTCGATGAGGTTGAAGCTCTG
>DGXB01000089.1:0-50818 GCA_002396205.1 Bacteroidales bacterium UBA4243 | reverse complement strand
ATGAGGTTGAAGCTCTGGAACACGAAACCGATGTTGCCCTTGCGGAACTGGGTGCGGTCCTTTTCCTTGAGGCTGCCCACCTGCTGGCCGAGCAGTTCATACTTGCCGTCGGTGGGGTTGTCCAAGAGGCCGAGGATGTTGAGCAAGGTCGACTTACCGCAGCCCGAGGGGCCCATGATGGCGACGAACTCGCCGTCGTTGATTTCGAACGAAACGCCGTCGAGGGCGACGGTCTCAATCTCGATGTCCTCGCTACGGAAGACTTTCTTCAGGTTTTCTACTTTGATCATTTCTTTAAGATTTTGATTGTTATACGATTTATTTGTTGGTTTTATTGTTGTCGTTTGAATGCAGGGACTTACGTCGCCTGCTTATTGGCTGTCGGCAGGGGTTGACACCGCTTGCCTATTGGCTGTCGTCCCTTCGGGACTGGCCTGCCGGGGGTGGCGTACCCGATGTTGGCAGGGGTTGACACCGCCTGCCTATTATCTGTCGTCCCTACGGGACTTGGCCTGCCGGGGTTTGTTGACTCCCCCACCCTTTGGGCAGCCACTCTGATTGCTTCGTACCTCACAATGACGGGGGGACGGCCTGCCGGATGTTGACCTACCGGACACAGGTTTCGCGTCGCCTTGCGCTTCCCCCTCTTGAGGGGGGGCAGGGGGGAGTCAAAAGACCCACCTATTTCTTGTTTTTCCCATTCTCCAAGTCAATCCGCTTGATTTTGCCGCCCATTAGGTAACCTTTCACCTTCACGTCGCCATAGTAATAGATGCGGCCTGAACCAGCGATGTTGTAATCCATCGACTCCAACGCGCAGCGGGTCTCGATATAACCCGAACCCGCCACGGAAAGGTCGGCGCTTTTCACCGTCCCGGCTTCGATGACGATGCCTCCCGAACCGGCAACGCTCAAGTCGACATTGTCGGCTATAAGGTTCTTGCACAACAACTTGCCCACGCCCGCGACATTCCAATCCAGATGGTCGGAATGAAGATTCTTGCACACCAACTTACCCGCGCCAGCAAGGTTCATCTCGAACTCGTCGACGGTGGCCGTTTCATCGAAAAACACACCATACGCGCCCGCTGTGTTGATTTCCAATTTCGGCGCTTCAAACGGTGTAACGAAACTGAAGTCGCCGCCGCCCACCAAACTGATTTCCTCCAATGTCGGGGCGGTGAGTTCGATGACGAACTTGGTCGGTTTCAAGTCGCTTTGTTGCAGTGTCTTGACCATTTCCACCTTCAGGCAATCGCCTTTTTGGTAGATGTCGACACACTCGAAAAGGTTCTCGTCGAGGGTCACGCGGCAGGAACACTTGTCGGCCACCGCGTAGGTCACCGAAGCTGGCAGCGCGATGCTGATTTCGTCAAATGTTGTCACGTCGATGTCGCGCGTAACGACGTTGCCGTTGCCTTCGGCGAATGTTCCTTGCGAGTACACGGTGATGGTTTTGTTGCCTTTTCCGTCGATTACGGTATCAGCCTTGTACACTTTATTTTTCTGCGCCTCAGCGCCCAGCACCGCCGCGAAAACGAGCAGTGCCACAAGAAATGATTTTTTACCCATTGCTTTACGATTTTACAGGTTCATATTTTTTACGCATTTTCCCATAGCAATTGCCGTGCCAAATTTGTAATTATTTAATATTCAATAAATTATGATTTTGTGTAAAATACAAAGTGTAAAGGTTCTTTACAGTGGTGTAAAGAAAGTTTACAATGGTTTACAATTATTCTGAAAGGTCAGTCCAGCCTTACAGCCTACCCCTTTCCTCCTCACTCACCGACCTCGAATTGAGCCTCACCTTCGATTGGCCAAACTTGTAGGTGACATTCAGCATGATGTTCCTTCCATCGCTGTCAAAGAAGACCAACGAATTGCCTCGTAGGATGCTCTGCTGCCAATAGAGCATGGAGTTGAATATGTCATTGGCACTCAATCTCACTGTCAAATTGTTGTTCAAAAAACTCTTTTCCAAACTGGCCGAGAGGTCCCACAGTTCTTTCACGGTGACACCTTCCGATGGATAAGGCGTTCCGTAATAGAAATTCAGATTGAATTTCACATCGTAGGGCAAGGTCAGCATATTGCCGACATTAAACATGGCGAAGTTCCTATTGTTCTGCTTTAGGATACCATCTTCCTCCTTTTCATAATAGTTCCTGCCAAAATAGACGGAACTGTAAAGATACCACCACTTGGTGACATTCCCGTTCCAAGAGATAGAGCCGAAAAAGTTCTGAGTGTGGTCGCCGTTTCTGTAACGAGATTCTCCTAAATCAAGGTTTTCGGCATTTTGGTAGAGTTCCCTATAAATCGGGTCGATGAGGTAATTGTAGCCGAAACGCACCGAGAGTGAAATGGGGAAACTGGCGAAAACCTGCGCCGAATGGATATGGGTGTTGATTAGGTTGGGGTTGCCCTGGGTGATGAGCAATGAATCAATGTACATACTGGGGTTCAAGGCATCCAACGAAGGACGCACGATGCGCTTCGAGTAGGATGCGCCTATCGCGTAGCCTTGGGCGGGCTTGTATTGCACGGTGGCATTCGGGAAAAGTCCGGGCTTCGTGTAGTCCACTTGGGGAACGTCGTTCAAATAGTTGTGGCGATCCACATACTCAAACCGCAGTCCGGCGGTGGCCGACCACTTGTCGGAGAAATTGTGCGCAACGCTGGCGTATGCGGCAGCATTCGACTCGTCGGAATGGTAGTGCTGCAATAGGTTGTTTGTTCCTGTCAGGTCAACGTGGTTGTCGGTTTGAATCAAGGAGTATTTCGCTCCTGTCGTGAACGTGGTCTTGCCATTCCTGAACGGCAGTGTATAGTCCACACTCCCCACATAGATGCCCGTGTTGCCGTAGCCTTTGTTGAGGTTCAGTATTCCTTGGCTCTCACTTCCGTCAACGATGTTGCGGAAAGCATCCTCATCATTATAGCGGTTGTAGGTGTAGTCCAAGGTCACGTTGAGGTTCTGGCCGAGGCTGTCAATGTCGTAGTTGAAGAACAGCGTGTTGTTGCTCCGCAGGCTCTTGTCGTTGGTGTTGGTCACGGTCTTGAAATCCGTATGATTGTCCGCCCAAAAATGGGTGCTTTGCTCGCGCAAGCTTGTGCCATTGCCCAAGTTGTTGTTGCTCTGCAAGCCGATGGTCATTTTCGGGGTCAAAGCGTATTCCAGCATCAGTTTCGCATTGTGACCTTGGTTTTTAGAGAGATTGTAGGCTCGGTGCTCGATCATTGAGTAACCCATCACGTCCTCGTTGTTGATGGTGTGCGTGTTGCGTCCGTTGAAACCGTAATAGAGGTTGGCCGAAAACTTGTTTTTCGAGAAGGTGACATCGGCAAAGGCGCGCTCGCTCCAACGCCGCGCTTTGGTCACCGTGCCGCCGAGGCGCACCGAGAAGTCGTCGTTGCGCCGCAGGGTGACGATTTTCACGATGGCCGTAGCGTCGGCCTCATATTGCGACGACGGATTGTGGATGATTTCGATGGACTTGATGTTTTGCGGGTTCAGGTTATAGACCTCCTCCATCGAATACACGCGTCGGTTGTTGATGTAAACGATGGGCGACCCTTGCCCGATGACGGAGAGGTTGTTCTGCCCATCCACCAAGAGGCCAGGCGTCTTTTTAAGCATATCTATGCCATCGGCACTCGATGAGAGCAAGGTGCTTTCCACTCCAACCACCGTCCTGTCGGGCAGGCTGGTGATTTCGGGTCGCTTGGCCGCAATGGTCACCTCTTGGAGTTGCGAAGAAACGACGCTCATTTTCAGCGTTCCCAGATTGCCTTTGGGCTGGTTGACAAACTTCGGCTCATAGCCTACAAATGTGATTTTCAGCAGGTCGCAAGCCATATCGAGGGTAAAGCGACCGTCATTGTCGGTGGTCACGCCACCGAGGAAAGTGCTGTCGGGCAGTTGCATCGCCACGACGGTTGCGTAAGGGATAGGCGCGTCTGTTTCATCCACCACACGGCCTGTGATGTTTTGCGCCTTTGCGCCAAGTACTGCCAAGCAAATGAGCAGTGCCGTGAAAAATGATTTCTTGTCCATAATACTGTAATTTAAAGGTTGATAATTGAACTTGCATTTGGCATTGCAATCGCCGTTCCAAATTTGTAATTATTTAATATTCAATAAATTACGATTTAGTGCAAAATGTAAAGTGTAAAGGTTCTTTACAATGGCGTAAAGAAAGTTTACAATAGCCATTTCCCAAAGAAAAAAATTCTCGAACATTCCTTTCTCAAAAATCGCGGAAATGTGTATAAACCCCCTATCAAAAAATCTAGGAAAGGTGATCTTCTTCAACAACTACGACAAGGAAGGCGCCGAAAACCGTATGGAAAACGACTTTTTGATTCAAAAAGAGACCGTCACCTCGCGGCACAACATCTCCCCCATCGAGGTCAAGAGTAGCACAAACTACACCTTGACCTCGATTAAAAAATGCATTGAAAAGTACCGCAACTATCTTTCCACGCCATACGTCCTTCATTCAAAAGATGTTGAAACCAGAGACGGATTGGTGTTTTTGCCGATCTATATGACACCGCTGCTGTAATCCTCACTCCTTCTTCAAAACCGCAGCCGGATTGGTGCGGGCGGTGCGCACGCTTTGCCAGATGACGGAGACGAAGGCCAACAGCACCACCACCAAGCCCGCCGCCGCGAAAATCCACCACGAGAGGGCGATGCGGTGCGTATAGTCCTCAAGCCAACGGTGCATCACAAGCCACGCCACGGGAATACCCACCACGAAGGCGATGCCGACCAATTTCATAAACGACAGCACCAGCTCGCGCAACACGCCGCCATAGTCGGCGCCAAACACCTTCTTCACCGCCACAGCACGACGCTCCTGCTGCATGTAGTAGGAACTCATTGCAAACAAACCCAAGGCCGAAACGAGCATCGAAAGCAGAGTGAAAATCAGGACGATGCGGAGGATGCGGCTTTCGTTGCCGAACACGCCCTTGATTTGGTCTTCGAGGTAATAGGCCTGAAACATCTTGTCGGGGAAGAACTCCTTCGTCACCTGCTCCAAACGGTCGTAAGCCTCTTTGTGATCGCCCTTCACCTTGACCAACAAATTCCACGGATAATCGTCGTCGGGGTTTTCGCCACGATTAAAAATCAAGGCCGCACTCTGGTCCCATTCCAACGGGCGAATCTTGAAATCGTAGTAGATTCCGCCGATAAGCAGTGTGCCATTTCCGGCGGATTGGATTTCCGTGGCTGTCTCTTCAATGCCAATCTGCTTGAAAGCGTATTCATTGAGCCAATATTCCTTGGTGGGTATATGGTTGTCCTGCTTGACTCGAAGCCCCAAAATGTCGAAATAGTGTTGGTCGCCCTGAATCTGTTGGAACGACACCCAATTGCCGTTTTCCAGTTCCACCGTCCAGTTGTTGGTACCGAGTAGCGGCGTTCCGTCACCTTGGCCCACATCCTCCACCATCGGCTCGGCGTGATAGGCATCGAGCATAGCTTTCATTTCGCCCGACGTCCCGTAAGCGTTGTCCATCACGAGAATGTCTTTCGTATTGTAGCCCAAGTCGTAGTTAATCATATATTGCGTCTGCAAGTAAATCGTCAGGGCGGCGACGAGCATCACCACGGCCACGGCGTTCTGCACCACAATGATGACAGGGCCATACACTGTTTTGGTTTTCAGCCGCAACGAGCCGCGCACAATCTCGATGGGTTGCACCTTTTGGATCATCAAGGCGGGGACAAGGCCAGAAACAAAGCCCAAAACCAAAACGAAACCAACGGCAATCAACACATTAGTCACATTTACAGCGCCAAGCACCGAAACCTGATAGCGCAAAATCTCCGATGCCTTGGGCGCAAGGGCTTCGGCAAGCAAGATGGCCAAGCCCATCGCCACGGTGCAAAGCAAGGTGCTCTCGCCTATCATCTTCAAGAAAATGCCTGCCTTGGTCGCCCCGACGAGCCTTCGCGTGGCCATTTCCTTGGCGCGGAAGCCGATAAGTGCGGTGGAGAGGTTGACATAATTGAGGATGGCGAAGGCCAAGAGCATCAGACACATCGCAAGCAACAGGTTCACGAAACTGCGGTTGCCGTGGCTGATGGTGTTCGTCCAATCAGTGCTCCCGTCTTTCAAGAAATAGACATCGCGCAGCGGGATGATGCGCACGTCGTCATATTCTTTCTTATAAATCCAGAAATTCTCCTCGCACCAAGCCAGAATGTCGGCGTGACGAGCGTTCAAGTCGGCGTTAGGATAGGTCATCACGAAGCAGATGCCGCCAGCAGCATTGTCCATTCTTTCATTGTGAGATTTGTTGAGCGCAGGCATCAAATCGCCTCGAAGCAACACATCCGGGGTTTGCAGAATGCTGTTCCCAAAGTCCTTCAGCACACCGCAAATCGTCAGTGGCGAGTTTTCCCCACCTTTCAATGCAATTTGCTGCCCAACAGGGTCTTTATCGGCAAAATGCGCGTTGGCAAACGCCTCGCTCACCATACAACGGTCACCTGATATTTTCCAATCGGCCTTCGAGCCTTTCACAAGGTCGTAGCTAAACATCTCGAAGAAGCAGGAATCCGCCATAGTGACGCTACCGTAAACCGGCTTTCCGTCGAGGCTGAACTCATAATTTTCAGTATAGTTGGCCACGCAAGCCGACTTTTCGATTTCAGGGAAATTGTTGCGCAGATGCTTGTCGAACCAATAACCCATATTGAGGGTTTCTTCGTTGGCGACGACAAAAATTCTGTCAGCGTTCTCTTGGAAGGCATCGGTGGAGAGTTGTTTCTGCACATACACCGCCAAGAGCAGCACGAAAGCCATCGAGACGGTCAAGCCCAACAGGTTGATGAGGGCATAGAGTTTGTTCCGCATTAGGAAGTTCCAGAATGATTTCATATTCGTATGTATTTAATATTCAAAAATTTAAAGATTTAAGATTCAAAGATTTAAGGTTTTGCCTGTTTGGGGTATTTTGACTCCCCCGCCCTGCGGGCACCCCCTCAAGAGGGGGACAGCCTAGCGGGGTCGGGCGTACCCGATGCTGGCAGGGGTTGACACCGCCTGCCAAATATCCTGCCGCCCCTACGGGGCTGGTCTGCCAGACCCAAGTTCTGCGTCGCTTTGCGCTTCCCCCTCTTGAGGGGGTCAGGGGGGAGTCCAAAAACCCGCTTCGCGCCATTCCAAATTCAGCATTCATAATTCAAAATTCAAAATACTAGCACTTCCGAGTCGCCGAAGCCGTCATAGCTCGAAGTGATCACCTTCTCGCCTGGCTCCAAGCCTTCCACCACCTCGTAATACTGCGGGTTCTGCCGCCCAATCTTGATGTCGCGGCGCGTGGCCTTGCTGCCGTCGGGGCTGACCACGAAGACCCACTTGCCGCCCGTCTTCTGGTAGAACGCGCCACGCGGGATGAGCACGGCCTCCACGGGTTGACCCAGTTGCAGGTTGAGGTAATAGGTCTGGCCGCTGCGGATGTTGTCGGGCTGCTGGCCCACAAACTTGAAGTCGGCCTTGAACTTGCCGTCGCGCACCTCGGGATACACCTTGCGGATTTGCGCCTGATAGCGTTCGCTCTGCCGCTCGAAGGTGGCCTCCAAGCCTGCCGACACGCGGTCGATGTAATGCTCATCTACCTGAGCTTCAATCTTATAGCTATCCAAGTTGTTGATTTGCCCAATCTTCGAGCCAGCCGCCACGCTTTGGCCGAGCACCACGTCCAAGAGGCCCAGTTCGCCGTCGATGGGCGCCTTGATGGTGAGGTTTTCCTTGCGATGACGAATCATCAGCATATTAACGCGCATGTTTTCAAGGCTCTCGCGCATCTGCGTGATTTCCACCGAGCGGTAGAGGCTGTCTTGCTTGGCGCGGTTGCGCACGAGGCCGAGGCGGTCGTTGCTGAGCTGGTAGTCCTCTTCGGCCTTCAGGAAGTCCTCGCGGGCGATGAGGCCGTCGTCGAAGAGCGCCTTCTGCGCCTCGTAGCTGCGGCGATTGCGGCGCACCTCGGTCTGCAGCTGCATCTTCTCCTGTTCGAGGCTCAGTTTTTGCTGCTCCATCTGGATCATCGTGTTGCGTAGGATGTTCTCCTTCTCGGCGAGTTCGGCCTCGGCGTTGAGGATTTGCATGTCAAGGTTCTCGTTGCTGAGGATGAGGATGACATCGCCGGCCTTGACGCGGCTACCTTCCTCGGTGACAATCTGTTGCACCACGCCGCCCTCCAAGGGGCTAATCTGGATGGTGGTCATCGGGGCCACTTGTCCGCTGATGCGGATGTAGTCGTTGAACTCGCCCGAGGTCACCGTCCCGATGCTGATGTTGTCGGCGTCGACGCGCAGTTTGGTGGCATCGTCGCGGAAGATGAGCCACAAGATGAAGACGAGGAGCAAAGCGCCGCCCCAAAACGGCAACGCTTTCTTGGTGAACGCACGAGCGATGCCTTTTTTCTTTTCGATTTTTCTGTCCATTGAACTGATTTCCATATCGTTGATTTTTTATTGATTGATTTCTTGTTGTTGTTATGCAGGGGGTTACACCGCCTGCTTATTATCTGTCGCCCCTTCGGGGCTGGGCCTGCCGGAGTCTTCGGACTCCCCCGGCCTGCGGGCACCCACTCTGATTGCTTCGTACCTCGCAATGACGGGGGACGGCCTACCGGACGCTGGCCTGCCGGGGTGCTGCCGTAGGTCGCGACCTACGGTTAATAGGGTATCGCCCCTTCGGGGCGGGCCTGCCGGAGTCTTCGGACTCCCCCGCCCTGCGGGCACCCCCTCAAGAGGGGGACGGCCTGCCGGACGCGGACCTGCCGGGGTGCTGCCGTAGGTCGCGACCTACGGTTAATAGGGTATCGCCCCTCTGGGGCGAGCCTGCCGGGCCCAAGTTCCTCGTCGCTTTGCGCTTCCCCCTCTTGAGGGGGGCAGGGGGGAGTCCAACAACCCGCTTCGCGCCATCCATTCCATCCATACAATCCATAGTTTATAGTTTATTGTCAAACGCAAAACCCAATAGCATAATTCGTGCCAAATTTGTAAATATTTAATATTCAAAGATTTAAGATTTAAGTGTAAAATGTAAAGTGTAAAGGTTCTTTACAGCGGTGTAAAGAAAGTTTACAGTCAAATCCACTTCTCACTCCTTCTTCAAAGCCTCCGCAGGATTCGTCCGCGCGGCCTTCAAGGTCTGCCAGAGCACCGAGAGGAAGGCCATCAGCATGGCGACGACGACGGCCACAATGATGATCCAGCCGTAGTGGTCAATGCGGTAGGCGAAACGATCGAGATACTTGCCGCAGAGCCAAACGGCCAATGGCGCTCCGACAACCGCCGCGATGCCAACCAAAACCATATAGCCCTTCACCGAGCGCCACAACTCGCCCTCCACCGTGCCGCCAAACACCTTGCGCACCGCGATGCTCTTGGTGCTTTGCTCGCTGTAATACGTGCTCATGGCAATGAGGCCGAGCAAGGAGATCAATATCGATAACAACATGAACAGTTCAAGCAGGCGCATGGCCATTTTTGCAGGTTGTAGCAACAAGTTGTTAAGGTCTTTCACATAGCCGTTTTCCGCCGGCTCCACATAGGTGCCGTTTCGGGCCTCGGAATAGTCGGCGTAGGCTTGCAGGATGGCCTTTTCGGTTTCCTTGTAATCGCCTGAAACATCAACCATTACGCCAAGTCCCCAAATCAAGTCCTCGTCACGAGCGATGATGACTGCCGAGTATTGGTTGGGTTCGGATGAAGCCGCCGACCGCGTCGGGATGTCCTCATAGATGCCACCGACGGTCTCGGGATTGCTGCCGTTGATATGCAATTTGTGGGCGTAATACGAGGCCGTCGAGTCGCTGATGGCGAGTTTTTCGGCCAAAGTCCTCGACATCCACACCGAGTTGGAGCGCATTCCGAAATCTTCAACGACTTGCAAGCCAAGCATGTTGAAATAGGTCTCGTCGCAAAGGATGAGTTGAGTGCCCACCTTTTCGCCTTCGGGCGTGGTGAGGCTCGTGCCCATGCCCATCTTACCCGCATAGTCATGCCCGTAGCCCACCGCGTTCACATTCGGAATCTTCTCCAAACGGTCGATGAGCGGCACAATGTCGGAATACTCCCTCGCCCAGTTTTTCAGCACATACAATCCCTCGGAGCGCATGTTAATGGGGCGGTTCATCATGTGGCGCATTTGCACCTCCATCAAAATCGCCATGGCAATCAGGACGATGGTGATGGTGTTTTGGAACACGATGAAGACCTTGCTGAACACTCGTTTTGTCTTCAGGCGATAGGTGCCGCGCACCACGTCAATCGGTTCAAAACGCGAGGCGATGGCGGCAGGCGCGATGCCCGACAGCACGCCCAAAACGACGACGGTCAAGATGTATGCCGCCACTATGCCCACCGACCACTCAAAACGAATGGACACAAATTGCTCAAGCGAGCCGGCTGTACCGCCCGAAACGCCTCTCAACAGGTCGTTCATCATCGGGAGCAAGGCGTAGGCCAGCAGAAACGCCAGCACGAAGCACACCGCCGTAAACGACACAGACTCAGTGATGTACTTCATCACAATACGGCCTTTCGTGGCACCGTGAAGCCGCCTTGTGGCCATCTCCTTGGCGCGTTTTCCCGAAAGGGCCATGTTGAGGTTGATGTAGTTGAAAATGGCCGAGACGAGCAGCAGCAACACCACCATGGTCAGCATTTGCAGCACCGGCTTGTTGCCTTGCTTGAACATCCATTGTTCGTCATTGAAATAGAGTTCCGGCAAGTTGTAAATCGGCATAGCCTTCACAAAACCGCCACCATAATTGGGCAATCCAACCTCCTCGACTTTCTTCGCAAACTGCTCACGGTCAGTGCCTTCGCTGACTTTTATCAAGGTCATATACTGCCCGATGGAACTGAATGGCTGTTGAGAGACATACATATCGTCGAACTCAGGGTTGAGCATCACCTCGGTGCGAGGCATCATCGAGTTTTTGGAGTCCTTGAAGATGCCGCAGACTGTGCTTTCGATTTTGTCTTGTGTTAGATATTTGATTTTGAGCGGTTTGCCGACGGCGTCGCCGTTGAAGGCGCGGTTGGCAAGTGACTCAGACACGAGACAATGCCCTTTGAGACGGTACTCGTCCATGCTGCCTTCGAGCAAGGTCAGGCTCGGGAAAAGATCAAAAATCTCGGGGTCAGCCTCGGTGATGACGGCACTGACAGGCTGCTCGTCGCCGAAGGTGATATAGCCGTCATAGTCGGAGCCAGAGATGCGGCACACGGCTTCGGCCTCGGGAAGCTTGTCCTCAAAGACGGCCTTGTCCCACCACGATAGCGCCATATAGTCTTGGTTTCCAACGGCATAAACCCTGTTTCGATAGGGATTGCCATAGGCCACGGAATATTGTTGATACACATAGTTGCCAATCAAGATGACGAAGGCAATGGAAATGATGAGGCCCACCGCCTCGATGACGGTGTAGAGTTTGTTTCGGCCTAAGAATTTGAGGTAACTGCTCATAATTGAGGGATTTAAGATTTAAAGATTCAAAGATTTAAGGATTTAAGGATTTAAGGATTTAAAATTTTGCCTGCCGGGGTCTTTTGACTCCCCCGCCCTGCGGGCACCCCCTCAAGAGGGGGACGGCCTACCGGACGCTGGCCTGCCGGGATGCTGCCGTAGGTCGCGACCTACGGTTAATAGAGTATCGCCCCTTCGGGGCGGGCCTGCCGGACCCAAGTTCCTCGTCGCTTTGCGCGTCCCCCTCTTGAGGGGGGCAGGGGGGAGTCCAAAGACCCGCTTCGCGCTTATCAGGGAGTCCAACAACCCGCTTCGCGTCATTGCGAGGAACGAAGCAATCCAGACTAATTGCTTTCCGAACACTTTTTCCCTGGATTGCTTCACTGCGTTCGCAATGACGCAAAGCGACACCAAATTCGTCGTCATTCGCGGCGCAAGCTGCAAAATCCTTGCATCGCAATTCGTCACATTCGTGTAATTCGTAGTTCCCATATCAATTGTTCTTCAACGACTTCACCGGATTCATCCGTGCGATCCTGTTGCTGCACAAGACGACCACCACGGTGACGATGAGCAAAACCGCAACCGCCCCTGCAACGAAATAGAGCGGCGAAAGGCCGATGCGCTCGGCAAACTGCTCCAACCACCTGTGGGCGACGAAGAATGCGCCAATACTGGCCAAGACCGCCATCACCAACGAGAGTTTCAGCACGTCCCAAGCGAAGATGCGCAACACGTCGCGAGCCGTCGCGCCGTTGATTTTGCGGATGGCCATCTCCTTGCTCCTTCGGTTCGACTCGTCGCGAACGAAGCCGACAAGACCCAAAACGGCAATCATCAAGGCGAAAATGGCACCGATGAAGATGGTGTTGCGCATCTTGCGGCTGTCATCGTAGGCCGAACGCATCTGGTCGGACCACGACAGGATTTGCACCTGCTTGCCGTCCAAGGCCGTCGCAATCGACTCGGTCACTTTTTGCATAGCAGCCTCGTCGAGTTTCGCATTCGTCCTGAAAACCACATTCGGCATATACGACTTGCCGTCGTCGAGCGAGCCATAAAAGCGCACACTCGGGCGGGTGTCGAGGTCCACGAGGTTATTGATGCGAATGTCGCGGTAAACGCCCGAAATGGTGAAAGGAGCCAACTCCATTCCCCAGTTGCCGTGACCCGTGATTTGCACTTGCTTGCCCACTGCGCCATCGCTCCAGTCGGCGAAGTCGGCCATCCGTTTCACAAAGGCCTCGCTCACCGCCACTTCTGTGGAATCGGCAGGGATGCGACCATCCACAAAGTCGAACCCCATCATCTCATAGAAACTGGGCGTGGCTTCGTAGCAGTCGGCCACGTTGAACAGCTCGCGGTCGTCGCCGGGCAAATATACATTGTCGCCGCTGGCGTAGGAAAGCGGCAGATGATAAGCCACGCCCGTATGCGTCACCTCGGGCATTTGGCTCAAAGTTTCCACCACGCGCCTTTGTGCGGCTTGGTCGCCGTCGTACATGGACATATAATAGGTGTTCTCGTAGTTGTAGCCCGGGTCGGAGTTGACCATTTTCTTGTATTGCAAGGCCACAATGAGAAGCATCGTCGCGACAAAGACATTGATAAACACCTGAACGCCAAGCAGTCCGATTTTCCAGCGGCGCGAGTTTTCGGTATAGTTGCGGAAAGCCACCGAAACGGGAATGCGCATAAAAAGCTGTGCGGGCACAAAGACCGAGACAAGCAGCACGAACAGCAGCACCCCACCGATGGCCCAAACGCTTTGCGGGATGAGCAGCGTCTCGAAAGGAACGCCCAACAGGTTCTGGATCAACCCTTTGGATGCGAAAATGATGGCCGCAGCCAAAACGAGCGAAAGCAACAGATGGACGAATGCCTCACGCGCCAGCAACGAATGGATATTGAAGGCCGTGGCGCCATAGCACTTGCGAACCCCGATTTCCTTGGCGCGACGCACCATCGACGAAATGACGATGAGAATGTAATTCAGCAAACTGATGAGAATCAACAGTGCGGCCACGATGGACAGCACCACCACCATCGAGTGGACAGAGGGTTCGGAAGTGTGCGTGCCCAAAAGCGGCGTGAGGTAATACCACAACTGCATTCCGTTCTTCTCAAACTCCTCCAAAGGCTGGTGCGTCTCCTGCATCTTGTGGATGGCATCGGTAAGCGAATGAGGGTCAACGCCTTGCTGTAATTTCACAAAACCTTGGTAACGGTCGTTGCCCTCCCAATTCTCCGTGCTCTGTTTGGAATAACTCACCATCGACATCAGAATGTCGTAATCGATGGAGCCGTTTTTCGGGAAGTCCTCAAACACGCCTTCAACGGTCATTTTCAGGTTGGGAAAGTCCTCATTGGCGATGATTTTGCCCAGACATTCCTCCACGCCGCCAAGTTTGTTGGCAAACGATTTGGAGACCATCAGGCAACGCGGCCGAGCCAGCACTTGAGCCGGGTCGCCGGCCAAAATCGGGCGGTCGAACACCTTGAAGAAGCACGAATCGGCAAGGGCGAAATTCGCTGTAATCACATTGCCGTCGGCGTCCACATAATGGTCGTTGCTGAAATAGAAAGTGGTGCGCGTGGCTTCCTCCACGCCCGGCACCTCGGCCTTGAAGCCCGGCGCCACCGCCCCGCTGATGCTGGGGAAGTCGTGGTTTTCGCCTTGCTGCACGAAGCCCGTGCGGATGCAATAGATGCGGTCCACGTCCTTGTAGAAACTGTCGTAAGAAAGTTCGAAGCACACCTTGGCAATCAGCACGATGCCAATGGCGAGACCTATGCCTAACGATAGGATTTTGATGAGGTTGTCTGTCAGTCTATTCATTTTGTTGAAATTTTAATTCGACGTAAGTCAATTGTTGATTGATTAATTGTTGGATTGTTTTGAGCAAAAAATGTATTTTTGCGGAAAATTTGTCTTATGCAGATTCTTACTGAAAAAATATCGAGAGAGCAACTTAAAGAATTGGCTTCCAATACTTTTGTTGACATGATTAAGTGTGTGGCCGATGTCAATCGCGGCCTTCTGGCTGTCGATGCCGAACTCCATGCAGACTTGGAATCCATGCTGCTTGAGAATGGCTCTGAGCAAGAAAACCTTTGGGGATTCAACCTGTATCCTGATGAGACTGGAGACGATTTCATCGAGTTTGACTCCTTAATCAATATCCGCGCATGGCAAGGCAACCGCAGCCGTGATGTGGAGAACGAAAGCGTGAGAAAACAAATCAAGGAACTTGTTTCAAAATTCGTGGAATGATGCAGCACCAGACACTTCAGAACGGCGCATGGCTTTCTTTGACCTTCCCCCAACAAATGGCCAACATCGGAAGCGAGACCTACAGGGCCACCAAATGGCTCGCCAAAGGTCGTCGCGACAATGCGGAGAAAGCCTTCGAACGGATGCAAGAACTTATCGACCTCACTATCGCCTACGGCAGGCAGGACGCGCCCAACCGCAAAGCCCTCTTGAAGGAACTTTGCCGCTTCAGGGAACTTTACTGCGGAGCTTTCCTTGAAGGCGATTTGGAAACGCTCACCAAGCTCAACCGTTATTTGGATCAGTTTGCACATATAAAATTCAAGATTTTATGATTGTTGTTTAACTACAGATTTCACGGATTTTACAGATGTTTTTGCAATAATTTTGGGGTCGCAGGCTCCCGATTGGTACGGATGGCTACCGCCGGTAGGAATCCGTATGAATCGGGCGCTTGCGCCTTTTAATTTCTCTGTTTGAAATCCGTATCATCTGTGCAATCTGTAGTTTTCTATGTTATTCTGTTGTCATTGTTACTGCTCAATATATGGAGTTCCACTATAGTAATTCACAACACTGCATTTGATGAAATACTGAAGCCGAGCGTTGAGGTGCTCGGCCAAGGCGTTGAGGTAGTTGCCCGAGGCGGTCTGGTATTCGATGGACGAAATCAGCCCTTGTTCGAAGCGTTTGCCGTTGAGTGTATATGCCTCCTCCTGCAATTCGGCGCGGACGGCTGCCTGTCGCAGCGCGTCGGCTGAACCGTCGCGGTCGGCGATGGCGCGGCGCACCTCGGCCTCCACGGTTTGGAGCGTCTGCTCGTAGTCGGCACAGGCGCGGTCGTAAGCGTTTTTCCGCTTCGCGATGTTGGAATGTTTCGAGAGGCGATCGAAGATAGGGATGCTCAGCGAGAGCTGCACATACTCGCCGCTGTTGTTCTTCAACTGTTCCATAAAAGGCGTGGGCACATAGCCTTCCATCCCGGGATAGGTGAAATAAGTCGTCGACCAGCCGCCATAGAGCGAGAGCCGTGGCAACAGCTGCCAACGGGCCGTCTTGAGGGCAAGGCGGGCGTTCGTCATCGTGCCTTCGGCCAAAAGGACGGCGGGCATGTTGTTTTTGGCAAAATCAACCATTTCGGAAACGGTTTCATCCGTTGTAGGGCTGTCGCATTGCGGCAGCCGCACTAACGAATCGTTGGTGATGCGGCTGCCACGGGGTGACGGACCTACCGATGTGCGGCTGCCATCATATGACAGCCCTACAGACAAACCGTCGATTTTCAGCGGTTCCTCAATCGGCCAAAACATCACATCTTTCAGGGTAATCATCGCTTCATTGAGGCTGTTGCGGCATTGGGTCAATAGGTATTGCCGCTCGGCGAGGTCGCTTTGCATCTGCACCACGTCGGCGTGCGACTTCAGGCCCAATTCCTCCTGCCGTGTGGCCAACTGCACAGATTTCTCCGCCGAAGCCACCTGCGCTTGCAGGGCTTTCTGCATCTCAGTGTAATACAGCACATTGCAGTAGGCTTCCATCGTAGCCAAGCAGATTTGATCCTCGGTCTGTTGTTCCTTGGTGAGACCCATCATTTGCGCCGTCTTGGTGATTTTCAGGTTGTTGACGGCCTGAAAGCCGTTGAAGAGGTTGATGCCCGCCGAGAGGCTGTAGCCGTTGTGGAACGAGGTCGTCATGATGTAGGTGTTCGTCTCCGGGTCGATGCTGCGGCCAAAGTTGGAATAGGCGTAGGTGCTACCTTCCACCGTAGGCGTGAAGGCCGCAAGGATGGCATCGCGCCGGTCGATTTGCGCATCGCGGTTGTCGGCTTGGGCAATGCGCATCTTCGTGGAGTGCTCCACGGCATAGCGCATACATTCTTTGAGGGTCATGGTAGTGGTGTCTTGGGCCTTGACCATATTCAAGGCCCCAAAAGACATCATCAAAATGAAAAAGGTATGTTTAGCTTTCATCTCACATATATTTAATGTTGCCAAAAGGCATAGCATAATTCGTGCCAAAATTGTAAACATTTAATATTCAATGATTTAAGATTTAGGTGTAAAATGTAAAGTGTAAAGGTTCTTTACAGTGGTGTAAAGAAAGTTTACAGTGGACAATTCCGTTGTTTTTCTAATTCTCACCAAACTCAAAAAAATGTGTATTTTTGCAACTGAAAACAAAAAGAATTGGGTTATGGCACAAATGACATCATTTTCTCCCGCGCAATATGAGGTGTTGAATATGCTTTCGTGCATCACCGACGAGGCAGATGTGGCAGCATTGAAGAACCTTATCGTGCAGTTCCTCAACTCCCGTTTGCAAAAGGAAATCGACAAACTCTGGGACAATGGCGATTTGACCGAAGAAAAAGTGGCTGGATGGTCCCACGAACACATGCGCACCCCCTATAGGACCGTATTATGAATCGCTATATCGTCCTTGACACCAACTGCTTACTTCAATCCTTATCAAGAAGAAGCAATTATTACAAGGTATGGGAAGACTTTGTGCTCGGTAAATACACATTGTGCATCTCAAATGCCATCATTGAAGAATATGAGGAAATCATTGCCTCGCACATGTCACCACTTGCCGCCCAAATTGCTGTTGAAGCCATATTACGCGCCAACAATGTCATTCGAGTCGACGCTCATTTTCAATTTGACTTAATCAAAACCGACCCCGATGACAACAAATTCGTTGATTGTGCGATAGTTGCCAATGCAGATTATATTGTAACTGAGGACAAGCATTTCAATGTGTTGAAAAACAGCCCTTTTCCACAAGTTAAAATCAAACGGCTTCATGAGTTTTACGAGGAGCTTTGCAATTTCAATTGATCAAGTTGAATGCGAAAAAAACTTCAGACACGACAAAAACATCATTTTTTCCTCGAAACTCATTGCATTTCCCTGATTTTTACTATTTTTGTGGCGACATAAACATAACCGACTCAAACCCCTAAAACATCAACGCTATGAAAAAAACTTTGATTATCGCCCTTGCGGGCATGATGCTGTTCGCCTTCACGCAATGCGGCGGCGGAGCCACAAAAGGCTCGAAAGAGTACCAAGACAACATGGAATTATACAACGGATTGGAAAAAACCATCAAAGAAGCCAAGACCTGCGACGAGTTGCAAGAAGCGGCGCTTGGAATGCTTTTGGTGGCCCTTGCCAACAAGACGTCTTACACCGACGAGGAGAAGATGACCGAGTCGGAGAAAACCGAAGTCGGCAAATTCGGCGAGAAACTCGAAAAAGTCATTGAAGAACGCTCCAAGAAATTAGGCTGCGAGAACGAGTAAAACCATTCCTTTGCAAACAGAATCGGTCGGTCACACCCCGTGGTCGGCCGATTTTTCTTTGTTTCCCTTGTCGACCACACACGAAACGGTCATGTCGCCCGTCACGTTCACCATTGTGCGCACCATGTCCAAAGGCCTGTCGATGCCCAAAATGAGCGCCAAACCCTCTATCGGGATGCCCACCGAGTCGAGGACAATCATCAGCATCACGATGGAGCCGCCAGGGATTCCCGGTGTGCCAATGGACGAGAGCGTAGCCGTGGCCAAAATGAGCAGCATCTGCCCGAAGGTCAAATCAAGGCCGAGCACCTGCGCCAAAAACACCGCTGCCACCGCTTGGTAACAGCTCGTGCCGTCCATGTTGATGGTAACGCCCACGGGCAAAACAAAATCCGCCACCTCCTCCGAAACGCCTAAATGCTTCCGCGTGCGTTCCATCGTCAACGGCAGCGTGGCCGCACTCGAACTGGTCGAAAAAGCCAGCATCTGCACGGGAAACACGGCGTGGAAGAATTGTTTCAACGTGCGTCCGCCAAAGCAGCGCATGAGGAGCGGATAGACCAAAAAGATGATGACCGTCAAGGCCAAAACGACCGTCAGCGCATACATTCCCAAGGCGGAGAAGATGCCAGCGTCGCCCGAATAGTCCACGATCAAGGCTGCCATCAGCGCGAAAACGCCGACCGGCGCAAAGGCCATGATGAAATCGATGATTTTGAGCAAGACAAGGTTCAACTGCTGGAAAAAGCGCACGATTGAAGGCGTTTTCGATGGCCCGACCACAATCAATGCCACGCCAAAAAGCAAGGCGAAAAAGATGATTTGCAGTATCTTGGAATTGTCGCCCAAGGCTTGAAAAAGGTTCTCAGGCACCATGTCGACCACAAATTGCAGGGGCGACTCATCCTTCACCTGCTGCATCTCGGCCTCGCGCGACAAAACGGTCTGCTCGTAGCGTTCCACGAACTCGGTCTGCTTGTCTTTTGGGAAAAACCTCCCCGGCTTTATCGCACTGACCATGCCCAAGCCGATGCTCACAGCAAGGACCGTCGTACAGACATAAATCAAGATGGTTTTCAGCCCGATGCGCGACAAATTCTTGATGTCCTTCAAGTTGACCACACCCAAAACGAGCGACACCAGCACCAACGGCACGGCTATCAGCTTGAGCAACCGCATAAAGATGGTGCCGAAGGGTGCCACCCAGTCGCGCACAAAGCCTTCCCCATGCAAGGCGATGGCCAAAAAGCCAAAACCAATGCCCAAGCCCATGCCAAGCAAGATTTTGGCATAGAGCGGGATGCGGATCCTATGTTTCTTCTCTGTTTCCATCAATAAACAGTCATTGACTTGTTATTGTGCATTCTCATGCTGAAGCCACAAGCCCAAAACAGGATCTGCCAATTTCAGCTCTTTATCCTCTTTAACGATTAAATCCTTCTCTATCAATGCTTTCTTGATTATGGATACATTAGCTGAAGAACCAAGCCTGTATTCCTGAATCACCTTAGTCGATGAGAATCCACTGGTCACACCGTTTGAAATTGCTTTGAGAAAGTTCATCTGATAGGCAGTCAAGTTCTCCGTCTTGCTCTCAAACAAATCGCTACATTGAGCTATCAATTCCCGCAAAGCATCGGTGAGAATGCTTTCCGTGACTTTGGTTTCAGTACGTTGGAAGACATACCAAGACAATTGCTGAACATACGAAGAGTGTCCGTCAACTTGGGCAACAATCCAAGCGGCTTGTTTTTTGGTGATGATCTTTTCGGCTATTTGGAATTTGCCTGTGATATATTTTACCCAATACTCGGCTGGGATGCGCTGTAAATAAATGATGTCGCCGAATTTATAAAAAGGTTTCGACACGTCGTCAAACAAAGCCTCCATCATATGTTTTCTGCTTCCGAAAAGGCAATACGAGGTGAGTTCGTGATGTTGCCACACAGAACGCAGTTCAGTTTGGAATTGCATAGTTTCAGGATAGCTGCCAATTTGCTGGAATTCGTCAATACATACAACCACTCGAAAGCCTTTGCGATTGGCGATTTTTTCAGGCAATTGAAGCAAATCTTCCAAGGAACGCTCCTTAGGTGAAAGATTGATTTTCAAGGACATCTCATTTGTCGGATCGGGTGAGGCATTGATGCCGAAACTGAAACGACCGAGAAAAGTCTTGGCATTTTCCAACCACTCATTCACCTTGGTTGCGGTTTGAGACAGCACAGCTGAGGCAAAACGCTCGCAAAAATCTTCCTTACAACGACACTGTTGCACATCAACATAGACGATTTTCAGTTTCTCACTCTCGGCAAGTCCTTTTACTTTCTTCACCAAAGAAGTCTTGCCCCACCTGCGTGGTGAAACGATAAAGGTATTCACGCCATACTGGAAGTTCGACACCAACTTGGCGGTTTCGTTTTCCCTGTCAGTGAAAGCCTCGCCGCTCACTGTTTTTCCGAATATGAAAGGAGTATTCATGGTGCAATATGTAATAAACCACTTAGTAATAATTCACTTACTAATAAACTACTTAGTAATAAAATTATTGCAAAGATACAAAAGTTTTAGCATCCCGCAATATAATAATAACTTTTTTGCCAAAATGTCACTTTTTCCCATTGGCACACAATTTGACAAACGGTCTCCGTCATCTGGACTGCTTCGTGCCTCGCAGTGACGCGAAGCGACAATGAATTTTAAATCTTAAATCTTGAATTTTAAATACTTAACAATATGCAAACCGGTAACATTGGAGTAAAGACAGAAAACATTTTCCCTGTCATCAAGAAGTTCCTTTATTCGGATCAGGAGATTTTCCTGCGCGAAATCATCAGCAACGCAGTGGACGCCACCCAAAAGCTGAAGGCCTTGGCCGCCTCGGGCGAGTTCAAGGGCGAGCTGGGCGACCTCACCATCAAGGTGGAAGTCGACAAGAAGAAAAAGACCCTCACCGTGCGCGACCGTGGCATCGGCATGAACGCCGAAGAAGTCGACAAGTACATCAACCAAATCGCCTTCTCGGGCGCGGAGGAGTTCATCGCCAAGTTCAAGACCCAGAGCGAGGCCGAAGCCGCCAATATCATCGGCCATTTTGGCTTGGGCTTCTACTCCGCCTTCATGGTCTCCTCGAAGGTGTCGCTGATTTCGAAGTCCTGCAAGGACGAAGGCACAAACGGCGTCATCTGGGAATGTGACGGCAGTCCTGAGTACACGATGAACGAAATCCCGAAAGGCGACCGTGGCACCGACGTCATCCTCTACATCGCCGACGACGCGCAAGAGTTCCTCGAAGAAGGCCGCATCCGCGAACTCCTTAATAAATACTGCAAGTTCCTGCCCATCCCAATCCAGTTCGGTACCAAGAAAGTGCAGGAGGAAATCGAAGGCGAGACCGACAAGGACGGCAAACCCAAGACCAAGGAAGTGGAAAAGCCTTGGATCATCAACGACGTGGCCCCGCTGTGGAAGAAAGCCCCGACCGACATCAAGGACGAGGAATACAACGACTTCTACCACACGCTCTACCCGATGAACTTTGGCGAGCCGCTGTTCCACATCCACCTCAACGTCGACTACCCCTTCAACCTCACGGGCATCCTTTATTTCCCGAAGGTGAAGAACCGCTACGAGTTCCAGCGCAACAAGATCCAACTCTACTGCAACGAGGTCTTCGTCACCGACAGCGTCGAAGGCATCCTGCCCGAGTTCCTCTCGCTGCTGCACGGCGTGATTGACTCGCCCGACATCCCGCTGAACGTCAGCCGCTCGTTCCTGCAAAGCGACCAGAACGTGAAGAAAATCTCGACCTACATCACCAAGAAGGTGGCCGAGAAACTTGAAGAACTCTTCAAGAAAGACCGCGAAGCCTACGAGAAGAACTGGGACGACATCCGCGTGTTCATCGAATACGGCATGATGAGCGACCCGAAGTTCTACGAGCGCGCCGAGAAGTTCTTCCTCTTCAAGGACACCGACGACAAATACCACACCATCGAGGAATACAAGGCCTTGATCAAGGAAAACCAGACCGACAAGAACAAAGCCCTCGTCTACCTGTACGCCACCGACAAGGACGACCAATACACCAACATCGAGAACGCCAAAGCCAAGGGCTACAACGTCTTGATGATGGACGGCATCCTCGACCCGCACTTCATCAGCGCCTACGAGCAGAAGGAAGGCGAGAAAGGCGACGACAGCCGCGCGATGTTTGCCCGTGTCGATTCCAACACCATCGACAAGCTCATCGTGAAGGACGACAAGGAAGCCGCCTCGGGCCTCGACGACAAGCAGAAGGAGACCCTGAAAGCCGCCTTCGAGAAGGTGATCGACAAGGTGAAGTTCAACGTGGAGTTTAGCAACGAAGGCGCAGAAGCCGCGCCCGTTGAGGTCACCCGAAACGAGTGGATGCGCCGCATGAAGGAGATGGAGCAGATGGGCGGCGGCCCGATGTCGTTCTACGGCTCGATGCCCGACAGCTACACGCTGATGCTCAACACCAACAGCCCCATCATCACCGGCCTCTTGGACAAGGACGAAGCCGCACAAGAAGCCACGATTCGGCAGATCTACGACCTCGCTTTACTTTCGAAGAACTTATTGAAGGGCAAGGATTTGAGTGAGTTTGTCAAGAGGAATATGGAGAAGTTGTAATTCGACTACGAATCGGGATAATGACTATGGCCGCTTTGACTAATGCTCAAGCGGCCATTTTTTTCAATTCATCAATTGGTAATCGTGAGTTTGTTACCATCATAAGTTGTATGATATTGAAAAAGCGGATAGACCAAATCCAAAGGGAAATTTGGAACCATATCAGGCTCTGCAACCACAATTTGGCCATTTAGAATATTGTAATATGCGTTATTGCAACTATCTACAACGAAGGGAAAATCGACAAAAAGCCGTGACGTGTTACCAAAACTATCATCACACGCATAAGGATAATTAGGAGCTAACCTGTCGTATGCCAAAAACTCGTTTTCACTTACTCTATACACAATTATGCCTCTACTAGTTGTTTCAGGAACAGGAGTAAGATACAACCAACCACTTACATAGTTCAATTCTTGATATTGTAATGAGTTTGGATATATCGTAAAGTTAATTACAGCATTGGGATAATCAGGATTCTCAGGTATGGTATCACCATTTGGGGCACCTCCCCCGTCAAGTGTTGTAAATGCTTTATCCTCACCATAATAATACTCCAAACCACGCAGAGCGAATGCTCTCACATGATACGTTGTATTTGGATTGAGATGATACAAAGTACAAACAAAGGGTTTATCCCAATTTGAAGTAGAAAGGTTTTCGTTATCAATTGTTGGATATTGTTCCGTACTCCAACAAACTCCCAATTTTGACAAAGTTAATCCTTGAATTACAATCGCATCTCCACCACACGCAGCTGTTGTTGAAGTTATTTCTTGCGGCGTGTATGTGGTCACACGCACATCATTATCATTATTGCCATTGGTTCCGCCTCCATTGTTTGGCTCATCGGGTTTGTTGCACCCCACCGCAAAAACCATCATCAGCATTATGGCTGCCATTGCCTTCAAAGTTCTGTTCATATCGATTCCGTTTTAGTTGTTTGAGACTGCAAAGAAACAAAAAAAGCGTGATTTGGCAAGGTTGAAATGCGAATTTGCGGAAAATGATTATTTTTGCAGGTGAAAAAAGAAGGAATATGGAAAGCACAACGATAAACACTGACAGCATCATCCAAAGAATCACCTTTCTGGTGACCCAACTTGCCGCCAACCAACAACAAGAATTGGAAAAGCAATTGAGATTGATGCTTTTATGGGAAGAGGCCAAACGATTAGACAACTCGGTGGAAAAGAACAACATCACCATGAGAGAAATTGTCGAAGAGGTTAAAAAAGTTAGAAATGGACAATAAAACCGTCTTCGATGTCAACATTTGGGTTTCCTATTTCTTGAAAGGGAAGTTTACCGAACTTGTTGATATGATTGCCAACTATAATGTTGAGTTCTTTAGGGCTAAAGAACTGACAGAAGAGTTGTTATCGGTAATCAGCCGGGACAAATTCAAGAAATACCTAACCTTGCCATTGGAAAGATACATGTCGCTTTACGAGAAAATAAGCACTTTGATTCCTATTCAAACTGAATTTTTCGGTTGCCGAGACCCGAAAGACAATTATCTCTTTGATTTAGCTTTCCAATCCAACTCAAAATATCTTGTTTCCGGAGATAAAGATGTCTTGGAAACTTCTATTGACAGTCCATTGAATGTGGTTTCTTTGACCACGTTCAAAGCAATAATCACCAACATTAACTAGTCATGTCCAACGCCATCACCATACTGAACCGCGAAGAAGACCGCCGCGTGGTGGAAGCCATCAAGCAGGCCGAGCGCAACACCTCGGGCGAAATCAAGGTCCACATCGAAAACCGCTGCAAGGGCGACGTGGAAGAACGCAGCCTCATGGTCTTCAACAAGCTGAAACTCAACGAGACAAAGCTACGCAACGGCGTGCTCATCTACCTCGCCGTCCGCGACCACAAGTTCGCCATTCTCGGCGACGAAGGCATCAACAATGTGGTAGGCCAAGGCTTTTGGAACGATGTCAAAGACTTGATGCTGAGCCAATTCAAAGAAGGCCGCTTCGCTGATGGCCTCGAACAAGGCATCCAGCGTTGTGGCGAGAAACTGAAGACATATTTCCCCTACCAATCCGACGACATCAACGAAATCCCTGACGAGATTTCATACGAAAACAACTAATTCCCATGTCCACCCCATATTTCGGCGAGATCATCGCGCTCATCGTGGCTTTCTCATGGACGGCCACAGCACTGTTTGCCGACGTTGCCAGCCACCGCCTCGGCTCTTTGCCTCTGAACCTCGTCCGAATGGTGCTCTCGTGGTTGTTCCTCTCTGCCATGCTTTGGATTGTGACGGGCACACCTTATCCCTTGTATGCCAACGGGAAAGCCTGGTTTTGGTTGGCGCTGTCGGGATTGGTGGGCTATGTGTTCGGCGACTATTGCCTGTTCAATTCCTACATCGTTTTCGGTTCGCGCTACGGGCAGCTTTTCATGACTTTGGCCCCACCGATGGCGGGTATCGCAGGTTGGCTGATGTTGGGCGAATCCATGTCGTGGCATTCTTGGTTGGCAATGATTGTCACACTTACGGGCATCGCCATCTCCATTTTGGCGCGTGGAGGCGAGAACCACAAACTCACCTTGAAACTCCCACTGAAAGGCGTACTGTTTGGCATTGGTGCGGGAGTCGGGCAAGGCGTAGGACTGGTTCTCAGCAAGATAGGTTTGGATCATTATGCCGAATCCATTCCACCAGAAGCACCGCAATCCATTGTCAAGATGATGCCATTCGCTGGCACATATATCCGAGCCGTTGCGGGGTTTGTTGGGTTCTTCCTCATCCTCGCCCTGATGAAGCAGCTGCCACAGGTCGGGAAGGCCTTCCGCGACCGCAAAGGGATGCTGTTTGCTACGCTCACCACTCTCTTCGGTCCATTCCTTGGCGTTTCGCTCTCGCTGATGGCCGTGCAATACGCCAAAGCGGGCATCGCCTCCACCCTCATGGCACTCACACCCGTATTGATCATTGTGCCATACGCCCTCATCCACAAACAGAAAATCTCGGCCAAAGAAGTGGTCGGCACCCTCATAACGATGGTCGGCGTTGCGCTATTCTTCTTACTCTAATCTTGCCATCAATCCAAATTTTGCCTATTTTTGCAACCCAATCCACGAGCGATTATGACACGAAAAACGGCTCCACTCATATTATTTCTGCTGGCTTTGTCCGTCATGCTTCACGCGCAACTACCTTCAAAGCCCAATCCGCCCCGCTTGGTGAACGACTACACGGGCACCTTAACGGCTCATCAGGTTAGCGTTTTGGAACACAAACTTGTGGCCTACGACGACAGCACTTCTACCCAGTTTCTCGTGCTTTTGGTCGACGACCTGCAAGGCTACAGCGTCGAACAATATGCCACTGAAATCGGGCACAATTGGGGCGTGGGTCAGAAAGGCAAAGACAATGGCGCGGTCATCCTCGTCAAGCCCAAGAAAGGCAGCGAAAGCGGCAAGGTGACCATCAGCACGGGCTACGGCATAGAGCAATACGTGACCGATGCCACGGCCAAGCGCATCATCGAGCGCGAAATGATCCCAGCCTTCAAGGAAAACGACTACTACACTGGCATCGACAACGCCGTCAACGTGATGATGGACCTCTGCTCGGGCAAGTTCACGCAAGACGAATATACCGACGGTGACGGATTCCCACTCTGGATGATCATCCTCTTCATCATCGCCATCGTCATCATCTTCTCCAAATTCTCCGATGGCAGTGGCCAAAACTACTCTGGCGGTGGCTCACGCACGATATGGATACCCATGGGCGGAGGTGGCTACAGTGGGGGCGGATTTAGTGGAGGCGGAAGCAGCGGTGGCTTCGGTGGCTTCGGCGGAGGAGGCTTCGGCGGAGGAGGAGCCTCGGGAAGTTGGTAGTTGATAGTTGACAATTGATAATTGATAATTGATAGTTGACAATTGATAATTGATATAGTTTGTAGTTGACGCGCTTTGCGTCATTGCGAGGAGGCACGACGAAGCAATCCAGTTTTTGAATCTTTAAATTTGAAATATTGAATCTTAAATCAACCCTATGTCTGACCCTATCATCGAACTCAAAAACGCATCCATCTTCCAGCGGGAAAACCTCGTCCTGAGCAACGTCAACCTGACACTCCACAAGGGCGAGTTCATCTACCTCATCGGGCGCACGGGAAGCGGAAAATCCTCACTATTAAAGACTTTGTACGGCGAACTGCCTGCTCGTGACGGCATCTTCAAAGTGGCTGGCTACGACCTCACCAAACTCAAAAGGAAAGACATCCCCTACCTGCGCCGCAAAATCGGCATCGTTTTCCAAGACTTCCAGCTCCTCTTCGATCGTACCGTCGAGAAGAACCTCGCGTTTGTGCTCGGCGCCACCGGCTGGACCGATTCCGTTGAAATCTCCAAACGCATCGATGAAGTGCTTTCGATGGTAGGTCTCTCCGACAAACGCAAAAGCATGCCCCACCAGATGTCGGGCGGCGAGCAGCAAGGCGTAGCCATCGCCCGCGCCCTACTCAATGCGCCCGACGTCATCCTTGCCGACGAGCCTACCGGCAATCTCGACCCCGACACAACATTAGACGTGATGAAACTCCTGCGACGCATCAGCGAAAACGGACAAGCCGTGCTGATGGCCACGCACAACTACACGCTAATGCAGAAATACCCCTCCCGCATCGCCAACTGCAAAAACGGCACTGTGGTTTGCTCCGAAATGGAATAACGCATCATGATACGCGAACTCTCCATATTGATTCCCTGCCACAACGACCCGTGCCTGCCCCAAGTGAAGGAGCTGCAACGTTGCGCCTCTGCCATCGACGGCCTTCAATATGAGATTATCGTATCGGACGACGCATCGACCAACCAAGAAATAATTCAGCAAAACGCTGAAATAGAAGAAATTGAAAATTGCCGATTGATACGGCAAACCTCCAACATCGGACGGGCAGCCAACCGCAACGCACTCGTCAACGAAGCTCGTTACGAATGGCTGCTGTTCCTCGACTGCAACATAAAAATCCCTACCAGCGACTTCATAAAAAACTACCTTGAAGCAGCCCACGCCGAGGTCGTCAATGGAGGCGTCACCATCGAGGCTGATGCCCAACTCGAAAAAAACAATCTCCGATACCAGTACGAAAAAAAAATAGGGCCAAAGCACACGGCAACAATGCGGCAACAACGCCCCTACCAAAGCTTCAGAACCACGAATTTCATCGCACGGAAAGAAGTCATGCTAAGTCACCCTTTCGACGAAACGATTTCGCGCTACGGCTACGAAGACGTCCTTTTCGGGAAACGGCTCCATGACGATGGAATCACGATACAACACATTGACAATCCAGTTGTTATCACTCATTTTGAAGCCAACGAAAAATACGTTTCGAAAATCGAGGAGGCCATGCATACGCTCCATTCCTTACGACAAGAATTGGATGGCTATTCTCCTATCCTATCCACGACAAAACTGCTTGATAAACTTAAACTTACATCTTTTGTAAAATGGGGTTTCAGAAAGACAGCGACAATGATGAGACGAAAGCTAATCGGAGAAAAGCCACACATCTCATGGCTCAATCCCTACAAATTGGGATACTACATTTCAATAGATTGATAAACAATTACTTATCAGTTTTCTGCATATAAATTGGCAACAGTTTCTTCTCCTCATTTTCCCAGCACAGTTCCGCTGCGGCAATGGCCAAATTCTGCTGCCACCGTTTGCGTCTTTCTCCGTCCGACAAAGCTTCACGAATGGTCGATGCGATGGTCTCAGGCTCATGATTCCCAATGAAAATCCCAATGTCGTATTTCCGTATAATCTTCTCAATCTCAGTTAGATGCGATGCCACAATAGGCACGCCTGCCTGAATGAAGTCGAACAATTTGTTGGGCAGGCTGAAACGGTAGTTGAGGTTAGTGTTCTTGTCCAAGCAGAAACCCAATTCGGCCAACTGCGTGTAGGCCATCATCTGCTGATAAGGCATCCTCGGAAAGAAATGCACACGGTCGGTAATATTCAGTTTCTCAACCATTTGCTTCAATATCGGGAGCACATCTCCCCCACCGATGATCATCAGGAAGCAATCGTCCAGGAATTGCATTGACTGCACCAATTCCTCCGCCCCGCGCTGGATGTTGATGCCCGACCCTTGCAATATCAACAGGTGCTTGTCCGTGGGCAAACCCAAAGCCAACTTGTCGCCTTTTGGCGGCAAGGCTTTTCGCGGTGGTATATTCCTGATCACATGGCACTTGACGCCATATTTCTCCCGAAACAAATCAGCAATGCTGTCGCAAACGGTAATCATTTCAGGCAATTTTGGGACGACAAATCCCTCTATCTTTTTCCACACCTTTTGTACTTTCGGCCTACCGACCAACTCTGGGGTCTCGGTGAAGTACTCATGGCTGTCGAAAACCATCCTACTGCCTTTCAACCTTGAGATGAAATAAGTTGGCAAGATTGTATCCAAGTCATTGGAAAGCAAAAGGTTGGCACGATGAAACAAGAGAAAGAAAAACAAACGGATGTTGTATTCGGCATAAAACAACGGGCCTTTCTCGAACAAGAGCTTCATACGATGCGAAGCGTAGGGGCGTTCATCCATTGGCGGACTTTTCCGTTGCTTCCGTCCCACCAAAAGCACCTCATAACCAGCCTTTTGCAAGGCTAAGCACGACTTGTTGACCCGTTGGTCCGTGACCAAATCATTGATAACCGATACGATGGCGCGATTCATGCCGCAAAGGTACAAATGTTTTCCCAATCCTTGCATATCCCCTTATTTTGTTCTAAATTTGCAAAAAAAAGGCGACTATGACCGACAAAATAAAACTCTTTGAACAAAAGCAAGTTAGAACGCATTGGGATGCCGAAAACGAGGAATGGTACTTTTCCGTAATTGACATTGTCGGAGTATTAACAGATAGCCCCAACCCAAGAAAATATTGGAGTGTGCTGAAAACCAGGCTCAAAAAAGAGGGAAGCGAGTTGGCTACAAATTGTAGTCAACTGAAAATGCAGGCGGCAGACGGCAAATACTACAAGACCGACTGCATGACCACCAAAAACATCCTCCGTTTGGTGCAGTCCATTCCTTCGCCCAAAGCCGAACCGTTCAAAATGTGGTTGGCCGAAGTGGGCAACGAGCGCTTGAATGAAATAGCCGATCCAGAAAGGGCTATTCTTCGGGGGGCCGACTATTATCGTGCCAAAGGCTACACCGAAGGCTGGATTAACCAACGGCTGCAAAGCATCGAAATGCGGAAGGAACTGACTGATGAATGGAAAGCTCGCGGCATAGAGGAAGAACGTGACTATGCCATCCTAACCAACGAGATGACCAAAGCTTGGAGTGGTCTTTCCGTAAAGGAATACAAGCAACTAAAAGGTCTCAAGAAAGAAAGCCTTCGCGACAACATGACCAACATTGAACTGGTTTTAAACATGTTAGCCGAAGTATCGACGACCGCTATCTCCAAGACTCGCGAGCCAAAAACCTTCGAAGAAAACAAGACCGTGGCAACAGAAGGCGGTAAAATCGCCAAAACAGCCCGCAAGAACCTTGAAAGACAAATTGGGCAATCTGTCATTTCTCCCCTGAACGCCTCCGACAAACCCGCATTGGAGATACAGTCTGATTACGAACTGATTGGTGAATAGGAATATGTCAAAAAAACAATGCCCCCATGAAAACCAACGTCAACCTACGACCTTATAACAGCTTCGGCTTCGATGCCGTGGCTAAGTGTTTTACTGAAATCAATGACATTCAACAAATTGAAGAGCTGATTCAAAGCGACATTTTTCAATTAGAGGAACACCTGATTTTGAGCGGCGGCAACAACGTATTGTTCCAAAACGATTTCTTCGACGGAATCGTTGTGTACATCAACACGAAAGGCATCGAAATCCTTAAAGATGGTGAAAACGAAGTCATTATCCGCGCACAAGCAGGGGAAGACTGGCCCGATTTCGTGCGGTACACAGCCGAAAAAGGTTGGCATGGTTTGGAGAATCTCGCCCATATTCCCGGCAAAGTGGGTGCCGCACCCGTACAAAACATCGGAGCCTACGGCATGGAGCTGAAAGACAGTTTCCTAAGATGTGAAACCATTGATATTGCCTCGGGAACAAAAAGGACTTTCGCGAAAGAGGACTGTCGGTTCGGCTATCGCGAAAGCGTCTTCAAGAATAGGCTGAAAGGACAATACATCATCACTTCTGTTGACTTCCTGCTGAAGAAAAACGCCCCTCTCCATCTCGAATACGGCAACATCAAGGTCTATCTGGAGCAAAACGGTATCGAAAAACCGACCTTGCTACAGCTCCACGATGCCATTTGCGCCATCCGCGATGCCAAATTGCCCGATGTGAAGCAAATCGGCAGCGCAGGCAGCTTCTTCAAGAATCCCGTCATCGAGAAGGCGCAATTCGAAGCTTTGCAAAAGGATTATCCCAACATGCCGCACTACGACGAGCCAAACGGCAAAGTGAAAGTACCGGCAGGTTGGCTGATTGAACACGCAGGCTGGAAAGGCTGGCGCAACGAACATGTGGGCGTTTACGACAAACAGGCCCTCGTGCTGGTGCATTATGGCGGCGGAAAGGGTCACGACATCGTGGATTTGGCACAAAGAATCCAAGACTCCGTCAAAGCGACATTCGGAATCGCAATTTCTCCAGAAGTCAACATTGTATAAGTATTGTATATCAATTGATTAGTCATTAAAACCAGCCCAAAAACAAAAATAGTAATGGTCATTACCGTAATCGCCATTACTATTTCAAAAATACAAACTTTAACATCTGATTACCAATTGATTACATATCATCAATTGACAACGAACCAAGATAAATCTTCATCTTTGCAAGCTCTGACACTTGGCCGACCATAGTCTTCACCTTTGCCTTGTGGGCTTTTTCATTATACCGCTCTCCGTTTTTCTTCAATTCATAAACCCAGGCTTCTTTCTTGATAGGGTCGGCAACAATCAAGTCAATCTCGTTTTCGCCTTTCCTGTCCCACCATTTCCCGACAATGTATTTTCCCTTTTCCGAAAACTTGCGGGCAAAATAACGCTCCATCATAAAGCCTGAAACCGTACTGTAGTCGCGCTGAATGATTTCGTTTAGCGTAGCCAAGGCTTTGTTTTCGACCAGCGACTGGTATTTGTAGAAAAAACGGAACCAGAAAACAAGGAAACAATCGTCGAGTTGATAGCGCACTTTCTTGCTGTTTGGCTTTGAGAAGATAGGCAACGATTTGGTAATGAGCCGATAATAATTCTCTAACCGCACCAAATAACTGCCAATGTTATCTATGCCCAATTCTGCTTCAATCTCAGCACGGGTCTTCAAGCCCGACGCTATGCAGGTCAAAATGGAGAAATAGGTGATATAATCTGAGCCGAATTCCTCTATAAGAATATTACGCCCTTCGTTGATGAAAGGCGAGTTCTCTTCAGTCAAAGCTACAAGCATCTGATCCTTAGCAACATAACCCTTATCCAACAATAAAGACACATACCATGGCACCCCACCAGTGATGCTAAACAAAGCCAGCAAATCCTCATGCGAATAATTAGGATTGAAGTCGGACAAAATCTCCTTTAAAACCTCTGTCGAGAAGGGGCTTAGCATTATTCGCTCATTGGCACGCCCGAAAAGCGGTTCCTCATAATCCTCAAATATACGCTTCATTAAGGTGAACACCGACCCGCTGATAATCAAGTTCAAATGACTGGTATGCTTATGAAGGTCCCAATCGCGCTGCATGTCGCTGAAAACTGTTGGGTTCACTTTCAGGAAATTCTGGAATTCGTCGATAATCAGGGTGAAAGGTTGTTTTTCGGCAAAATGGAGCACCAGCCTGAACACCTCCGAAAAGCTCGGCAACTGCCCAATGATTGGGAAGCCAAGCTTATTACTGATTTCATCGATAAAATCACGGCATAGCAAAGGCTCCGCTTTTTTCCCGATGAAAAAATACAACACCGTTTCGTCACCACACTGCAACGCCAACTCGGTTTTACCAATGCGACGACGCCCCATCAGAACGGTCATCTGGGCTTCTTTATGGCTCATTTCGAGCACTTTGCGAAGCCGCTCTTTTTCTTTCTCTCGATTATAGAACTTCATGGCAAAATAGTAATTAGAATTACGGTAATCGTCATTACCATTTTGCAAAAGTACGCATTTTTCTGGAAACGCAAGTGTTTTCAACAAAAAAAAGTAATAGCCATTACGGTAATGGCCGTTACTTTAGCATTCAAGCGCCCCAATTAATTCAATAACGCTTTGGAAACCAAATCGTTTACAATAGTCTGTTATCCCGACGGCCACCTTTGCGGAAACGGCTGGATCGATGAAATTGGCCGTACCGATTTCGATGGCAGAAGCACCAGCGAGCATAAACTCAACGGCATCGGTGGCATTACTGATGCCGCCCAAGCCAACCACAGGAATCTTAACCGCCTTGGCCACCTGCCACACCATGCGCAAAGCGACTGGTTTAACGCAAGCTCCTGAAAGTCCACCTGTTATAACACTCAATTTCGGTTTACGTTTCTCCGCATCAATGGCCATTCCCATCAGCGTGTTGATGAGCGACACCGAATCGGCACCGGCTGCTTCGGCTGCCAAGGCAATCTCGGCGATGTTGGTCACATTCGGCGAAAGCTTGACCATGAGGTGCTTATGATATACTTTACGGACTTCGGAAACGACTTGCGAGATGCCAGTGGTGGTCACGCCGAAAGCCATACCGCCTTGTTTGACATTAGGACACGAAACGTTCAACTCAATGGCAGGTAACTTCTCCAACTCGTTCACCATCTCCGCGCCCTTCACATAATCCTCCAAAGTAGAACCCGAAAGATTGAGCAACACATTGGTATCGAAGTCCTTGATGCGCGGATAAATCGTATCGATAAAATACTGAACGCCTTTGTTTTGCAATCCAACGCAATTGAGCATTCCCGAAGGCGTTTCGGCCATGCGGGGATAAGGATTGCCTTCGCGTGGATGCAGCGTTGTGCCTTTCACAATGATGCCGCCAAGTTGGGCCAAATCGACGAAATCGGTGTATTCTTCGCCATAACCGAAAGTGCCCGAAGCCGTCATCACGGGATTGCGCAGCACCAGGCCGCGACCCAAATCTATCGTAGTGTTCACCATTTCAACCTCCTTGTGTTAAATACAGGTCCTTCCTTGCAGACACAGACATGGCCATCGACCGTGTCCTCAACGCAGCACAAGCAAGCGCCAAGGCCACAGGCCATCAGGTTTTCGAGCGAAACCTCACACCAAGCGTCTGTTTCAGCTGCCAATTTCGCCACGGCTTTCATCATCGGCTTGGGACCGCATACATAAATCTTGTCGAATTGGCGTTCAGTCCACACTGAGTGCATCGTTACAAAACCCTTCTCGCCAAGAGAGCCGTCCTCGGTTGTAACAAAAGCATCGCCAAGTTGCTGATAATCAGCCAAACGAATCAAGTCGGTTTCAGTTTTCCCGCCCAAAAGCAGAACGGGTTGAATCCCTTTCTTGCCCAGCACCTTGGCGAAAAAATACAAAGGCGCAATACCGATGCCGCCGCCAACAAGCAGGCACCTCTCCCCTTTCTCAGGGAACGAGAAGCCATTGCCCAAAGGCAACACCACATTAATAATGTCACCTTCCTTGGCAGCAGCAAGGTGTCGTGTGCCCTCGCCCACTTGCTGAACAAGCAGCGTGATTTCATTGTTCCCGAAATCCACATCGTGAATGGAAATGGGACGGCGCAAATAGGTGTTCGGGGAGCCATCGACGCGCACCTGCACAAACTGACCTGGCACGATGTCTGGCAAAGTCGTTTCTGCACGAAGCCGAAGCAAAACCGAACGACCATAGTCTCGCTTTTCGACCAAAATAAAGTCTGTAACCTGCTTCATTAGAACTGGATTTAGTGCCACAAAGGTACAAAAAAAGCCGCAAAAATGCGGCTACCAATCAAAATATCCTATGAAAAATCACTCTTGTTTCGTTTCGGCTTCGGCTTCAGGAGCTTCGTCCTGAGGTTTTTCTTCCTCGACGGTGAAATCGAGCAAACCTTTGTCGTTCAGCATCTGATACCATTGGAACACCTTCTTCATGTCGGATGGATAGACGGCATCCTCGTCGTAGTCAGGCATCACAAGGGCGAACTTCTCGCGCAGTTGGTCATTCGAGGCCTTCTTCCAGTCGAAGTCAACCTTGTCGCCCATCTTGTCGTGAATCATCATGAAGACCTCCTTCAGCGGGCGGTCATCATCGGTGGAGAAAATGGAAATCTCTTCGAGCGAACTCATGCGGTCGCGGGCAAAGGCCGGAATGCACTTGCCATCAACGACCGATTCAACGATAATTCTTCCAACGGCTTGAGACTTAATGATATAAAGTCCAGGTTTGCCTGATATTGATACAATCTTACTTAAATCCATAGTCAAAAATGTTGTTGTTAGTTTTAAAAGCGGCTGCAAAAATAGGAAAAAGATTGAAATATTGGATTGCCGATTGCCGAAATGTTTATTTGTTTTGTTGCATCGTATTGGTTTTCAGGATTTTATTCCATATCCCACCAACCAATCCATGCGGCAAAATGGCAATCAAAGGAGGCAGATACACATTCATGAATCCAGGTTTCACCACCCTTTTCCTGCGCATCATGCCTTTCAATGCTTTTCGTACCAACCATTGCGGCGTGCCAATCAGCCCGATCTTCACGCCAAGACGCAACAAATCAGGTTTCAATCTGTAAAGCGGTGTCGCAATGGCACCAGGGCACACCGTGGTCACCCCGACGTTGTAAGGCCGCATCTCGAAATAGAGCGACTTGCCAAAGCTTTTCAGGTAGGCTTTCGTGGCCGCATAAATCGTAATGCCCGGACAGGGCAACTTGGCCGCCATCGACGACATATTAATAAGGTATCCGTAGCCGCGTCGTTTCATCTCGTCACCAAAAAGGATGCAAAGCCGTGTCGGGGTAAGGTTATGCAAACGCATCATTGTCAACGCTTTTGCCTCATTTTCAGGTGTCAGTTCCTCAAAGAAGAACATGCCCGCATTGTTGATGAGGATGTCGATTTGAATATGCTCGGCTTGGCAAAAGGCAAACAGTTCCTCGGCAGCAGTCTCGGTAGCCAAATCTTGGAAGTGCGGAATCACTTGGATGTGTTCGGTTTGCAATTCTCGTGCGACCTTCTCCAATTCTTCCTTTTGGTTGCTGACCAACAACAAGTTGCAGCCCATTTCGGCCAACTGTCGCGCAAACTCCAAGCCCATGCCAGAGCTTCCGCCTGTCACCAAAGCCCAAGGCTGATGCCCGTGGGCTTCCTCAAACCGTTTCAACCTTTTTTTGACGTTCATTGCTTCTTCTCCGCTTTCTTGATTTCCTTTTGAATCGCCTTGGGTAGTTCCTCGTCGACGCAATGGTGGCACTTCATGTCGAGCGTGTACATTCGTCCGATGCAATAGTTGGAGTGCTTGCATTCGCTGCGCGTCAGTTCGCCGCTATGCAGCTTGTTGACAAAGTCGGTGTCGTTGATCAAGGCACGGGCCATCTGCAAGGCCACGAAGCCCGAACCAAGCACCTCTTCCATCTTCTCGCGAGAAACCATTCCGCCCACATAAATCAAAGGCAGCTTCAGCGCGGCGCGAAACTCCTTTGCCTCTTCCAGGAAATAGCCTTCGCTAAAGGGCACCGTCGGAATCAGCTTGCGACCGAAAAGCGCCAGTCCAGCCTTAAGCCACCAGAACTTCTTCGGGTCCATGTAATAACGCAACGTCTTGAGCGGCATCGCGCCTCGCATCACCTCCATCGGGGCCTTGCTGACGAAGCCCGCCGACAACACAAGTGCATGAACGCCAAGTTTTTCCAGCTCCTTAGCCACAATAATGCAATCGTCCTTGTCCATGCCTTTATTGAAGCCATCGTGCATATTCATCTTGACCACCACGGCCATATCATGGCCCGCTGCGCGCATCACTTCCTCGATGACGAGTTTCATGAAACGCATCCTGTTGTCCAAGACCCCGCCAAACTCATCGCAACGATGGTTGGTATAGGGAGACAGGAACTGGCTGATGAGATAGCCGTGTCCGGCATGGATCTCAACACAATCGAAGCCCGCCTTGCGTGCCAGAGTGACGGCCTTGCCGAAATCGAGAACCAACTCGTAAATCTCTGATTTTCTCAGTTTCCTGACGAATGTCGGCGAATAGAGGTTGAATCCACCCGAAGCACCCACAGGCATACAGCCACAGGTGGAGCGGTGGGTCATGTTGCCGCAATGGCCCAATTGGATGGAAGCCTTGGCGCCGTAGGAATGCACCGCATCAGTGAGCCGTTTCAGGTCGGGGACGATTTCCTCGCGCATCCACAGTTGGCCGTTGAACGACAGTCCCGACTGGCTGACGGCAGCATAGGCCACCGTCGTCATGCCCACTCCACCCCGTGCCACAGCGGTATGATAGTTGAACAAATCGTCGGACGGACGGTTTCCATAGGCCATATTCTCAAAGGCAGCCGAGCGTATCACCCTGTTGCGCAGCGTGATAGGTCCAATCTCGCAAGGCGTGAATATGATTGAGTTTTCCATAGGTCAATATATAAAAGGTATGATTCTCTTGACTTTCTTCGTGTCGAGTTCGTCGCCAAACTCTTCCTGATAGCGTTTGTAGATATGGTCGGCACGAGGTCCAAGGTTGGCGAAAGTCCACAGGGCAAAAATCGCGCCAGCCCACGACCAGGTGAGTATGGCAAAACCGACCCATTCGACAAACTCGCCGAAATAGTTGGCCGAAGTGACGTAGCGGAACATGCCCTCCTTGGGCAGGTAATGGTTGGTGTCGCCCTCCTTTCGCAGGTTGCGGATGATGTCATCGCTTGAGATATTGACGTACATCCCTATGATGAAAACGATGAAGCCCGTAATAAATCGAGGGTCGGTGAGCCAGTCGGCGGGATAATAATCCTTGGGCGAAACATAGAAAATCCAGCCACCCTGCATCAAGGCATTCAGCACATTGAACGTCACGCCCATCAAGACGATGGAAATCGGCATGACACTGTGGCCTCGCATTCGGAACGGGAACACAAACGATCGTTGGATGTAGTGCAACTCAAACAAAAAGAGGAAAGCCAATCGCACCAAGTCGTCGCGACGGTCGGAAAAGAACCACAGCAACAGCATGGCGATGAACACAGGCACTTCCATCAGCACCCAGCCCACCTTGTTGTTGACGACAGGTCCCCATTTCTGGTTATAGAACTTGCCATAGCCCGCATCCACAAAGAAGAGGCTCACGAAAACCACCACGGCCACCACTGCCATGACGATCAGGAAAATGTTGAAATAATGAATGGACATTGCATTGGAAATGAGTTTCAAAAATAGGGAAAAACCGCTTCACCACACATACTTTTCAACAAAAAGCCGAAATAATTATCCGTAACGATGTCTTGAACCCTTAACAGAATGTAAAGTTTTCCGTAATTTTGCGGCAAAAATCAGAACCATGAAATCGAACATCGGACTTTTCAACGAAAGTTTCCCGCCCGTGATGGACGGTGTGTCGGTATGCGTTCAGAACTACGCCTACTGGATGCAGAAAAAAGTGGGCGGCGTGTCGGTCATCACGCCCAACGTGCCCGGAGCCGACTACAAGCAATACGACTATGAGGTGCTGGACTATTTTTCGGTGCCCATCCCCTTCCGCAAGCCCTACGTCACCGGCATTGCCGACATCGACCCCGCTTTCTTAGCCAAAATCTCGAAGCGGCCATTCAAGATCGTCCATGCGCATTCGCCCTTCACTGCGGGTTGGGCTGCGGCCAACGTCGCCAAGAAACTCAACATCCCGATGGTAGCCACGTTCCATTCCAAATACCGCGACGACTTCAGCCAAAACATCCCATCGAAAGCCGTAGTCGACCAAATCGTCAAGCGCATCATCAACTTCTACGAGCGTGCCGACGAGGTTTGGGTACCGCAAGCCTCTGTGAAAGAAGTGATTAAGGAATACGGCTACAAAGGGCATGTGGAGGTTGTCGACAATGGCAGCGACCTCGTGGCCGACTATCCCGAGGCCTATTTCGTTGAGGCAAGAAAGGCATTAGGCATCGCCCCCGACGACTTCGTCTTCCTCTTTGTCGGGCAGCACATTTGGCAGAAGAACGTCCGTTTCATCATCGATGCCCTTGAGAAGATCAAGGACACGCCTTTCAGGATGTTCTTCGTCGGCAACGGCTATGCCGCCGATGCCATGAAGGAGCTGGTGGCAGAAAAGGGCCTCGACAAGTGCGTCACCTTTGTCGGCACACTGACCGAGCGCGAAGCCATCACACGATACTATGCCGCCGCCGACCTGTTCCTTTTCCCTTCGCTCTACGACAATGCGCCGCTTGTGGTTCGCGAAGCCGCTGCTTTGCACACCCCTGCCGTCATGATCGAAGGTGCCACGGCAGCCTCCATCCTGACCGACAACGAGAACGGTTTTCTCATTCCCAACGACCTGGACGCCTTCGCCAGCCGCCTCCGCGAACTGATTCACGACCCCGAACGCGTACACAAAGTAGGAGTTCAAGCCTCACACAGCATCGTCCGCTCGTGGGAAGATGTCGTCGGCGAAGTCTTAGACAGATACAACAAATTGATTTACAAAACGAAAATGATTATCATTCCCTAATAAGGGAAACTCATTTGCCAATGACGTTGGCATACGCCTCCTTGACTCGAAGAGCCAAATCCTCATTGCCGGTGGCATCGACGGCACTCATGAAATCCATGCGAATGTTGTTGTACTTCATCCGATCATCTTGCGTCAGCTGCGGGCCATACTCCACATAGTTCTTGCTCATCGACACGAACTGACTGATGGCCACGTCCCAATCTTCGGCCTTGTAATGCTTTGAGTCCTTGACCACTTGGTTGACAAATTTCTCAGCGTTAGGGATAAGTTGACGCGGGCTATCAGCCATTTCATAGGACGCCGGGGCATTATGACAGCCAGCCAGAGCGAACATGACCAACACCAAAAGAGGCAATATCTTTTTCATTATAATTAGCTATAAGTGGTTTAACAACAATCTATCATCCCTTCTTGCCCATGCTGTAGGTGAGGTTGAAACGGAGCGTGTTTTCCAGCGGGTTGCTGCCGGCCACCGTGTTGATGGGAATGAGGTAAGACACATCCAGGCCAAACACGTTGTATTTCAAGGCTGCACCCAAGGTGACGAACTTGCGGTTGCCCTTCAGCGCGGTCTCGTTGAAATAACCGGCACGCACGGCAAACACATTGTTGTACCAATACTCAACGCCACCGCCAATGTTGATTTCGCAAAGCTCCTCGTAGAACTTTCCGATTTGGACCAATTCGCTGTTAGAATTGTAGCCATAGCCGGGAGCGTCGTAGAACGACTGGATCATGCCTTGAACCACCGAAACATGGTTGTCCATGCCGTGAAGAATCTGATAGGTTCCGTCATCATTCATGATAGGATTGCCATTGTCGTCTCTCGCGATGATGGGCGGAGTGGGCACCAACAGCTTGGAGAAATCCAAAGTGAAAGCCAAAGAGTTGTACTCGTCAAGCTCAAGCTTCAAGCCAGCGCCGGCACGCAAGGTGGTCGGGATGAAGAAACGCTGGTCCGAAACGCCATTATAGGTAATCTTGCTACCAATGTTGGTGATGGCTGCACCCCATGAGAAATCGGCATCCATCGAGCTGAACCATTCGACGGGGCGCTTGTAGTAAACGGCCACGTCGGCTGCCACAGAAATGCCTGGGCGACTATGGTCACCTTGGTTCTGGGTCAGGTCCGAAAAGATGAAGCGACCGGCCACGGCACCCGAAAGGTAGTCGCCGAGCATTCGGGAATAGGTGGCGTCCAGGGCCCATTCATTGGGTCTGTATTCACCCAAAGACGTGTTGTTGATGTCCGTAAACTTAATCTTGCCGCAGTTGAAGTAGCGCAAGGTTCCCGCCACCGACGAACGGTCGTTGATCTTATAGGCCAAAGCCAAATAAGCCAAATTCATGTCCTTAACCAACTTACGCAGCCATGGACTGTAGCCCAAACCGGCAGCGAACTTGTCCTCCAAATAGACATACTTGGCAGGATTGTAGTGCATGGAATAGACATCGGCATCGGTGGCCACACCTCCATCACCCAAAGCGCCTCCGCGTGCATCGGGAGAGATGGAAACAAATGGCACCGCAGTGGTAATCACATTGGGCGAAACGCTTTGGCCAAGGTAGTTGTTGTTCTGTCCGTAAGAGACCGCCGCAACCATCACAAGGGCGGCAACAAGAATCTTCTTCACTTTCATATTCAGATTTCGATTTAAAATTGCAAAAATAACGAGTATTCGATTTGGTTATTGTATCGTGTCGGAAAAATATTTTTCAACCAACAACGCGGTGCTTCGGCAGGCTCGGCAACGGCAACGGATTTATCTTTGTATAACCATGCGCTGGCTGACGGTGCGGAAGTAACCGTTTTCGTCGGTCAAGGTGAGCCGATAGAGATAAACGCCTGAACTCAAAGGACTTCCGGAATAGCCGCAGCCGTTCCACAAGACAGGCTCGATAACGCCATTGGAAGCACTGACCCGCTTGAAAAGACGTTGCACGGGGCGACCCATGATGTCGAAAATCTCGATGTTGACATCGAAATTGCCGTCTTCGCCTTCATGGGTGAGTGTGATGCGGGTCTCGTCGGAGAACGGGTTAGGGAAGTTGCGCACCTGCGAGAGGAAGAGGTCGTCGTCGACAACGAACCACAGGTCGGCTTCCGAGGCATTGTCTTGCGTGTCCCACACCTTCAGTGTGAACTCGTAGGTGCCAGGTTCCAATCCGCTGAGCGGGATGGTCACCCTGCCGCGCCTGAAGTCGTTCAAGGCAGGTTCGTAGTGGTCGTTCAGCACAAGACTGTTGAAAGCCATGTGGTTGCTTGACAATACGATGTCGCGGCCAATGCTGAAGTCGTAATGATAAATGCCTTGTGCGTCGTAAAGGTCGGCACAAAGCACGCCCTGCCGATCCACCGACTGCCCATTTTCAAACTCAGGCGTGTTCCAATAGAAACTGATGTTGGGGCCTTGGTCGTCGGGCATCATTGAAGGGTCGGTGCCTCCTAAGGTGAGGTCGCTGAACTTGCCCATGGCATCGATGCCTCGAATCGTGTCGAAGGCATAGAAGCTGAAACGCGGCTCCCCGCTCCCCGACTTGATGTCCTTGGGCACTTGGAACGAAAGGCTGAACTTGCCAGCCGTCACGCTGACCTGACCTTTATAAAGTACGTCGTCATGGAAATACACGTTACGCGACTCGTCTTCGTCAAACAGCACCTTGAGCTTTGTCTTCTGGTCGTAGAACTGCACCCAAACCGTGCCGTTGAAACGGGTATCAATCTGGCCATCCTCTTTCTCCACCCTACCCTCAACCGTGACCATGCTCATGGCATGAAGCGAGAGATCATCGGTAGTTCCAATACTGTTTCCGTTGACTTTCAACACTTTGACATACTCTTGTGGCATAGGGAAGCGAAGCACAGGGTCGCCCAAGAAGATGTACCGGATATTAACATTGAGCGAAGCAGCCGACTGGCTGTCGAAATTGAGGTTGTCTGATTTGGTGAGCCTCACGATGTCGCCGAAGCGCAACGGCATCCCGTCTTGGTCGCGGCGGCCAAGGATAGGCACAAGGGCTTTTGTTTGGCGGTGGTTGGTGGAGCCGATGGTGGGCCTGCATGAAGTGAGCAGCGCAATCGAGCCGCCATTGGGATTGAGCACCATCAGCTCGCCGGCCGAAACAAGGAGCGGGTTGTCGTATTTTGTAAATTCGCAAGTGGCGGTATGCACAAACGGCATCCTGTCGAAGTTGGAGAGCGAGGTGATGTCGGCATTGGTGAACACATTGTCGCCTGTCAGTCCCCTAACGCCGCCATGCCCATTGTAGAGCACTGCGAGGCAGCCCTTGTCGAAGGCGCGTAGCAAATCGTCGTGGGCACCGGGAATCTCGGCGCCACTCGAAGTGTTCACCTTCTGATAGGCACCGCAATACAGCTTTTTCTGCGTCAGGTCGGGACAGACCGTATCGAGCATGGTGCCATAAATCTCGGCATAGTTCACATAGCTCGTTTGCTCATCGTCGGTGAAAAGCAAGAGGTTGGTCTTCCACTCGCCATAGGTGGCATCAATGTCGTTGTAATGGCGGATTTTTTTCAATATGTTCTCTGCTTCCTCAACCGTCGAGACCGGAAGTCGACCCACGCCAATGTCGACACGGCCTTTGCAGTTGACGCCTTCGCCGTCGTCCATCAAGGCAAAATAGTCGTCGGAGCAGAAGCTTAGCTCATATTGCGGGTTTTCGGCGGTTTCGTAGGTCGGCACAAAGTTCTTGTTGTAGCCCAAAAGGTTACGGAAGTCGAACGAGGCACGGCCAAAAAGGGTCAAGTATTTCAGTTGTCCGCTGCTGCGAAGATATACCATGCGCACGAAGTCGCGGATGGCCGTGGGGTCGCATATGCCTGCCGAGAACTCGTTGTAGATCTCGTCTACGTCGACGACCACACAAGTCATGCCGTCGAAATCGGAGTGATAGTCGGCAAGAGCCTGTGCCTGTTCGAGGAAAACGGAGGAAGTCAGGATCAGGTTGTCGGCCTCGGCGATGGCGTGCACGTTTTGGTTGGGCAACAGCTTCCAACCTTTTATGGCATAGGCCGAAGCCGGCTTGAACAGCACATAGCGTTTTTCGGAATGTTCGTTGGTTGCAAAAACAAGGTTACCACCACTCAACACCCCTTTTTGCACGACGGGATACAACGGCGAGGTCACCTCCCAAAGACGATAGTCGGCATTGGCGTTTTGCACCCAAACGGCGCTCTTTTCGTTTCCAAACTGACTCGGCATCAAGCGGAAAAGGAAATTACCGTTGGTCAGCTTCAGTTGCCGCCACCCGAAAAACTCGACATAGTCGAGATAGAGCAAAGCCGAGGGGTGTGTCGTCATGCTCAAGAGAAACGAAGCCGTGTCAGTCTCGAGTGTGACTTGCTTCTCGAACTGGGAGATTTTGCCATAATCGTTATTGCCCTTTTTCAATATTGCCACATGGTCGGCCACATGGTTGTCGGCCACCCAAACATCGTAATACATGTTGCCATCGGTGACGCGCCCCAACACGCTGGACCTGACGATCAAAGGCTTGGTTTTCACCAAATTGGGAAACTCGAAAGGAATGGAAAGCGTAAGGTCTTCGGCAGAGAGCATCTCGCCAAACCAGTTTTGCCCGAAGTTGAAAGGCGAAAACAATTCTTCCTCGTGCCAGAAGAAATCGGGGAACTCGGAGATGATCGTTGTGGCATCTTCGACCGGCAAGGTGGCCTTCTCGCCTATTCGCATACCATCTTGACCACTGTCGACGCACAGATAATAATAGGTGGTGTCGGTGTAATAATTGCGCTCGCGCCGATAGGTCTTGTTGCCACTGTCGACCAAGACCCACCGTGTAGGCTCCTGGCCATAGAACAACACCTTGTCGCCTTCATCAAAACGCCCGTCGTCGGCACCTGTCACACAAATGGCCATCTCCGTCAGGTCGTCGGGGCGTGCCGTCGAATTCAGCTCGGGCAAAGCACCAGACGGGCGACCGAAAAGACGTATCTGATTGGGGTTCAGTCCGTTCATATCAATCCCCATGGATTGCAACATGGCATAATCAAGCTGATGGGCACCTTCTTGCGTCACCGCAAGTCGATACCAAGTGTGCTCGCTCAGCACCGAAGTATAGGTGTTGTTTTGCGCGATGGTTTGTCCTGTGCCAACAAGCCCCCAAAAAGCTACAGCCAAAACCGATATATTAAACTTTTTCATATTGATTGTCATTTACTTAAAACTAACTTAGAGACCAAAGTGGCCGTTTCGCCTTGGTCGTTGGTGGCAACGATGCGATACACATAAACGCCGTCGCGCAACGGGCTGCCGTTGGCACTGTGTCCGTCCCAACGAATCGGCGTGATGCGCGTCGAGGTGCCTTGCACCTGCTCTGAAAGCGTCGTCACCCAACGCCCCATGATGTCGAAGATGTGGATGTCGACCTGCATGTTGTTGCCCACTTGGTTGTGGTCGAACACGAAATAGGTCTCGTCGGTCATCGGGTTGGGCGCGTTGAAGAGATTGTCTATGACCATGCCGCTATTGTTGACCACCGTGAAGTCGATGGAGGCCGTGCTGGAATTGTTGTAGATGTCCCACACCTTGAGCGTCAGGGTGTAATCGCCGTCGGCCAAGTCCTGCATCTTGAAGTTGATGATGCCCTTGCCAGGCTTGCCGAGTTCGCCGACGAAATAATCGTTGAGGCAATAGGCATTCTTCGAGGGGCCTGTCAGTGTGGCCATGATGTCGTGTCCGATGCCCGCGCCCGTTGTGTTGATGCCGCTTTCGTCGTCAACGAAAGCCAGAAGCAAGGGGTTCTGCCCCGTGATGCCGCCGCTGACGAAGAGCGTGTCGTCGATGAACAGGCGGATGTCGGGGGCTTCGGTGTCGTCGGTGGCTTCGTCGTAGAATCCTCCGATGATGAAACTATCGCAGCTGCCGTTGGCCTCCTCGACGTAATCCGTCGCATAATAGTTAATCAAGCCCTGCCCAAAACGATAGGAAATATCGCGCGGAACCACGAAATCAATCTTGAACTTACCATTCTTAGCTTCGGTTTTTCCATTGAAGATCACGCTATTGCGGAGCTTGAAGTTGATTACACCTGTCGCTGTGCCATAAGTCGACAGCTCAGCTTCCTTGTCGTAGACAATCACGCTCACCACCCCGTTGAATTGGGTGGCAAGCTGGCCTTCTGTATCCAGCACCTGCCCGACGATCTCCACCGGCTGCAAAGCGCTGATCGTATCGCGATAAATGGGATAGGTCTGCCAAGTGGTGTCGTTGATTTGGATTGAATCAAGGTCGTAGCCGGGATATTGCCCGTTGATGCTCAGCGTTTCCACCTTCCATTTCGGATAGGCCAAACGCAAGGCAGGGTCGCCAAAGAAAACATAGCGTTTCTCATAATTGTGGCCCGTTGTCTTGGCCATACGATACACATCGCCGAGGCGGTAATGCTCGCCGCCATAGATGCGGAACAGATTGTTGTACACGCCCTTGTTGAACCTCAGGTTATTGTGTCCGTATGTCACCCTCGACGTGGTGAACATGGCAATCATGCCACCATATTGGTTGAGGAAGGCATACTCGCCCAAAGAAGTGCGTTGATGGTCATCGTAGCGGCTGAACTCGCAGGTGCCCGTAATCATCAGCGGATACATCGGGGCATTGCGCCACGAGTCGACGTCTTTCCTTTGCAGGATCTTTTCGTCGGCCAGCTGCACTTCGCCACCATGGCCCGTATAGTTGAGCACCAAAGTACCCTTTTCCATTCGGTTGTTGAGGGCGGCATTCACTTCGGGACAGACCTCGCCACCAGGGGCACTCACCTGCTTGTAGGCATCCAGATAGATCTTGTCGACCACCACGCCTTCGCCGCCAAGCGACTTCAGCGAGGACGCCATTTCGTCGGCATTCGAGACGAAGCCTCCTTCGTCGTCGGTGAAGAAAGTCACTGTGTTGCGCCAAGGCTGCATGGTGGTTTCGTCTTTCGCAACATAGCGTTCAATCTTGTCGACCATTTGGTTGGCCTGCTCAACGGTTTGCACGGGGAAACGGCCTATTCCGATGTCGGCAAGCGAAGAGTCGATGCCGCCTTCGTTTACGTCCATGAAGCCAAAAAAGTCGTCGGTCACAAAAGCGGCATCCATGGCAAGCGAGGCCACCGTCTCGAACGAAGGGACGAAATCGACAACGCCGGTGCGGTTCTTGTAATCGTAAGAGCAGTCGCCCAAAAGCAGCAAATACTTGATTCTGTGCCCAATACTACTATCCAAATAAAGCATCCGGCAGAAATCTCGAATGGCAGAAACGTCTTTGGCACCACACGAAAACTCATTATAGATTACTTCGGGTGTGGTCACCAAGATGTTCAAATCGGGGTCAAGAGTGTTGTGCACGGCCTTGACACGCTCGGCTGCCGGCATGAAATCGGCATAGGTCACGATGAGATAATCAACGTCGCGCACGCCATGCAGGTTTTGGTTTTCAATCTTCCCGATGGCTTTCGCCGTGCAATAGTTGCTGCCATTATGGGCCACAAACGCATTGTCACGATTTCCCAAAGCCTTGAAAGACAGCGTTGTGCCATTGAGTTGCCCCTTGACAATCGAAGGCTCGCAAGGATTGGTGACATCCCACACCTGCGTCTGCTGCGACGCATTGGCAAGGCGGTATTCGTAAACCCTTGAAGCGATACTGGCCTCAGGGTTGCGAAACGGCATTTGCCCTCCCGTAAACGTCAGCTGGCGCCAAGCGTTGACGATGATATAGTCGACGAAACCCTCAGAGGTAGTGCCCGAGCCTAAGTTATTGTGTTTCAATGTAACTCGAACAGTTTCATTGGAAGACGTGGCACTGACCCAACCGCCCACATTGTAACCATAAGGCTTATCTGACGCAGCCGTAGTCACCTTTATATTATAGGTGGCCTTTTTCACATTGTCGACCAGCACTTCGAAATTGGCCGTCTGGAAATTTCGCCCCGCCAAAGCCGTCTTCACCAAGCAGGGCTGAGTGGTAATCACATTGGGGAAATAGAAGTCAAAGCTCTTGGTCGAGGTGAGGTCCATCTTGTCGCCATAGTAGGTGCGACCCACGCGATGCAGGTTATACTCATCGCTCTCGTGCACCTGATGGTCCAAGAAACTGTTGACCGTCGCGTAGGCGTTTCCCGTCGGAACAGTACCCTCGCTGATGCGCTTGCCCTGTCCCAAGCCCAAGACGAGGAAGGCATAGGCATAATCGTCATAGGGGTTCTGGCCGTGGACGTAGGCCGAGGTGTCGACCTTTGGAGTCCAGACCACAGGACCGCGACCGTAGAACAAAATATAGTCGCTGTTGTCGAACCTGCCATCGGCCTCGCCCGCCACGAATATGGGCACTTCCACCAAGTCGTCGGGGCGCGAAACGGAGTTCTTCTCAGGCAACACCCCACCGCCATTATGATAGATACGGATTTGGCGCGGGTCGATGTCGGCCACATCGATGCCCAATTCCGAAAGGCTGGAAGCCGTGAGCTTGTAAACGCCCGTTTCTGGCAATGCAATCTTATACCAATCGCCCGAGGCCATCGCCGATCGGGTAGCAAAGCTTGGAGTGTTTCTTTGTGCGGAAAAATCAGGGGCAAGAGTCACCGAAAGCGTTACCGAGACGAGCTTTTCATATTGGTCGCCCCGCTGACGGAAAGGCACGATGCGCACCGAGAGCAACGACTCGTCGCGCGAGCGCAATGGCACGGCATCAACCACGAAATCAGGACCATAGGTAAAGTTACAAGCCACCTTCATCTCTTCAACGGACAGCGGCAAAGTTTTCACATTGAGACAATTGGCACTCACTTTCACTGCATCGTCGAAGATGGGAAACGACTGGCAATAAACCGGCATCACGCCCTCATAGTCGCCATCCTCCAAGTCCAATATTAATAAGGTGTCGGTTGACGAGCGCCATTCCGACACGCCTTTCCATCGCAAACTGACGGGATAGTCCATTTTCAGTTGTCCCCAAAGGGTAAACGGGCCAAACAAGGCCAAAAGCAAGACAAACACCGTAGTTACCAAATGTATTTTATTACGCATATATCTCATTTACTACTTAATTATCAGACCATTACAAAAACCATTCCAACAAGCGCAAAGGTTCTCAATTGGGAAACGAAAATACGGCTTTTTTATTGCCGAAAACAATTTTTGTGACATAAAAAAGTTTTTTTTCATGGAAATGGCTTTTGATTCAAAAAAAGTCACTACATTTGCCTGATTTTTTTGAAAAAACTCACAAAGCGTACAATAAACACGACCAAACCGAGTTTAAAGAGATAACTAATTTGAACGACAATGTATAGAAAACAAGGATTCAAAACATTAGCCCTCATCGTTTTGGCAGGATTGTTCACCGTTTCCTGCTCACAGAAATCCTCACGCACAACAGGTTGGGCCTACAACGACGCCAACAACGGAGGCTTCGAAGTCACCGAAATCAACGACCAGGAGATTGGTCCCGGCCTGATTGCCATTGAAGGTGGCACTTTCGTGATGGGAGCCACGACCGACAACCTGACCTACTCGTGGGACAACTCGCCCCGCAAGGTCACCGTGCCCTCCTTCCTCATGGACCGCACCGAGGTCAGCAACGTGGACTATCGCGAGTACATCTATTGGTTGAACCGCGTTTATGGCCAGAACTACCCGCAAGTGGTTCGCAACGCCGCGCCCGACACCTTGGTTTGGCGTGACCGTTTGTCGTATAACGAGCCTATGGTGGAGATTTATTTCCGTCACCCTTCCTACAATGACTATCCAGTGGTGGGTGTGACTTGGGTGCAAGCCAGTGACTACTGCGCATGGCGTACCGACCGCGTCAACGAGTTGATGCTCGTCGAAGCCGGCGTGCTCGACTGGGACCCGACCCAACAAGACGAAGAGAACTTCAACACCGACGCTTACCTTGCCGGCCAATACACGGGTAAGGTGAAGAACGGCAAGAAAGACCTCTCGAAGGGTGGTGATGGCGTGCGCAATGTGCGTATGGACGATGGCATCCTGTTGCCTTCCTACCGTCTGCCTACGGAAGCCGAATGGGAATATGCCGCTGTCGGTTTGGTGGGCAACACCAGCAACGAAATCGTCAGCGAACGCAAGGTATATCCTTGGAGCGGCGATGGTTTGCGCACCGATAACAAGAGATACATGGGTAGCTTCATGGCCAACTTCAAGAGAGGCCCTGGCGACTATATGGGTGTTGCTGGCAACCTGAACGATGGTGCCGCCCTGCCTGCCCCAGTGGGTTCCTACTGGCCCAACGACTACGGCCTGTATAACATGGCTGGCAACGTCAGCGAATGGTGCCAAGACGTCTATCGTCCCTTGACTTTCGAAGATGTGGCCGACTATAGCCCCTTCCGTGGTAACGTGTTCACCCGCAAGGCCGTCGACGAAGAAGGCTTCCTGTTGCAGAAAGACTCCCTCGGTCGCATCCGCCGCGAGCCTATCCCCCAGGAAGAAGCTGCCAAACGCCAGAACTACCGTACGAGCTTCAACTCCAACTACGACGACGGTGACTACATGTCGGCCATCCGTAACCGTTGGAGCGACCCGCAAGACGACCAAAGCGTGTTCACCAAGGAGATGTATGAAACCGCTACCAACGACACCCCCGGCACGACCCTCATCAGCGACGAATCGAGAGTGTACAAAGGCGGTTCATGGGCCGACGGTCCCTACTACCTGAGTCCTGGCACACGTCGTTACCTCAACCAGAACCAGTCCGCCTCCACCATCGGCTTCCGTTGCGCGATGAACAAGGTGGGCAGTTCCTTCGCCAAGTAAATAATAGATTCTTTTTCATGACTGCATTGAAGCCGTTTGATCCGTCAGGCGGCTTCTTTCATTGAAAGATATAACGAAATGAGCAATCCTCACAACTGACACGGGACTGCGGGACACGAGACTTCGAGACTTTCGATTGTCCCGTGTCTAACAGTCCCGCGTCTCGTAGTCAAATAGAAATCCATATGATAGAGAATATTTATCAGCATTTCCAAAAAGCATACAAAGTCTCCACCGACAGCCGAAAGATTGAAGACGGTGCCGTTTTCTTCGCCCTCAAAGGCGAGAACTTCGACGCCAACGACTTCGCACTGCAAGTGGCCGAAGAAGGCAAAGCCAGCCTCGTCGTCGCCGACCGCAACGACCTGCCCAAGCATGAGCGCATCCTCATCGTCGACGACACGCTGAAAGCCTTGCAGCAATTGGCGCAATACCACCGCCAACAGATGAAAGCCACCGTGATCGGCATCACCGGCACCAACGGCAAGACCACCACCAAGGAGTTGGTTTCGGCAGTATTAGCCAAGAAATACAAGCTCATCCACACAATGGGCAACCTGAACAACCACATCGGTGTGCCGCT
>DGXB01000008.1 GCA_002396205.1 Bacteroidales bacterium UBA4243 | reverse complement strand
GATGTTGTCCAAATACGCATACCGAATCTTTTTTATCGCATAATACTTGCCTCCTATTTTATACACTTCGGTATTATCCATGGTCATAAGATTATCCAAATGTTGCGAAAAACAAACTCGGTATACATACTTATTTTGCACAGAATCAAATATTTCCCAATTACTATAATGTGGAACCAAATAAGTTAGGGAATCTAAATTAATGGAGTCAGCAGCAATCGCATTTATTAGAAAATCCTCATCTGCTACGTAATATAAATCATAATCTGTTTTCAACCTTAAGCAACAGGCAAATGGAATGGGATAAACCTCTGGATAACCATATACCACCTCTTGAATGATATAGTTTGTTCCTATCTTACAACCCATTCTAATGGTTTCGTAATCCCCCTTATTTTTTGAATCTGTAACTAAGTAAAGTCCGTCTAGATTTTCTGTTGTGTAAATGTTTTGGAACCATAATCTACCATAATCCAATTTATAACAAACCTCATGTATAAAAAAGCTGTCAAATGTACCATGCTTCGGATAATAATCATGGTTATTATACGGCTTTATTTTTAAAAAGCATGAGTCGGATACTTTTATCTCATTTTTATATGTTATTCCAGTAGTAGAAGGCGATAGCAAAACAAATATTCCATCTTCGTTTTCAATATGAATAATATATGTTTCGTTCCACTTACTATCTTCACATGAGTGTTCCTTTTTGTTTAGTGATTGAATAGATAAAACTCTAAAAGTGTCTTCTACAATAGAAGGAGTCTCACTAATAAACAATCCTTTATTTTGAGATTTATTGTTATGGACAGTAACCTCAACCTGTCCATAAATTTGCGCAACAGGCAATAATAGTAGTAATAAAAATGATGTCTTTTTCATTTTCCTCTTCTTATTATCCGTTCCAGCGAATTTGCAATTCTCGCTGGTGTCGAGTGTGGTGATTTGCAATCCCTTTTTATGGCAGTGGCTTTCATGGCAAAAGAGTCCCCCGTTCCAGCGAATTTGCAATTCGCTGGCGGTGAGTATGGGGATTTCAAATCCCCTTTCTATGGTTGTGGCTTTCATGGCAAAAAGGTCTTTTTCAACGGCAAAAATAGCTGTTTTTTGGGAAAAACGAGGAAGAAAAGCCGTAAGCCTCACTTTCCGTATAGGTCGGCGTGCGTGCCCGTCCTGAGTAGACGGATGAGTCGAATCTTGTCCGTCTTCTCGTAGATGAGCAGCCAGTCGGGTTCTATGTGGCATTCCATCGTCCCCTTGAGGTCGCCTTTAAGCTTGTGAGGCTTGTATTCCATCGGCAGTGTACCTGTCTGCGATAGCAATGTGATGACGGTGCGTAGGCCCGTTGTGTCGTAGCCCCGCTTGACGCAAAGCGCCACCTCCTTCTCGAAACGCTTGGTGGTAGTGACTTGGTAGGTCATATACCGAGCTTATCGAAAAGTTCGTCCACCGAGTCGTAGTGGTTGAGGTTCTTTCCCTCCCTTGCCTCGTGTATGGTGTCGAGGGTTATCTGGTAGTTGCTCCTGCGCTTACGCGCGGGCTTCACCGTCTTGCTGACTTTCACGGCTTTGGGGAGGTCGGCGACGAATGCGTTGATGTTGGCCCCGATAGGAGTGTTTGGGTTGAACGTGAGGGTGATGGTTTCCATTTGCTTCTTCCTTTCGTTTCGCGCCGCAAAGTTACGCAAAATCCGTTCCATAGGCAACGGTTGGGGCGAAATTTTCCTTTTCAGCCCCTTTCACCCGTTTTTCACACACCTTAATAATAAATAGGGCGTACCTCGAAAAAATCCCTGACGGATGAAAATCCGTCGGGGATTTTTGTTTTCACCATCCTCATCATTCTCACTTTTTTTCCTTACCTTTGCCAATTCAATTTTCCTACAATGATCGACCTCTTAAAAGACCTCAACGAGCCTCAGCGTGAGGCCGTTACCACCATAGAAGGCCCCGTGATGGTGATTGCGGGCGCCGGCTCGGGCAAGACCCGCGCCCTCACCTATCGAGTCGCCTACATGATACAGGAAGGCATCGACCCGTTCAGCATCATGGCCCTCACCTTCACCAACAAGGCCGCCCGCGAGATGAAGGAACGCATCATGCAACTCGTCAACGCCAGCGACGCACGCAACGTGTGGATGGGCACCTTCCACTCCATCTTCGCCCGCATCCTGCGCATCGAAGCGGAGAAAATCGGGTTCACAAGCAACTTCTCGATATACGACACCGACGACTCGAAGGCCCTCATCACGCAGATTCTGAAAGACTTGAGCCTCGACACCAAGGTCTATCCGCCCAAGCAGGTGCTGTCGCGCATAAGTTCTGCGAAATCAAGCCTTTACTCGCCCGAGGACTACGCCAACGATGCCGAAATCCAAGAGACGGACCGCAAGTCGAACAAGCCGCTGATGGCACAGCTTTTCAAGCTCTACAACGATCGCCTGCACCGCGCCAACGCCATGGACTTCGATGATATTCTGTATTTTACGAATGTGCTACTGCGCGACAACCCCGACGTGCTCTACAAATACCAGAACCACTTCAAGTTCATCCTCGTCGACGAGTACCAGGACACCAACTACGCCCAATACCTCATCGTGAAGCGCATCGCGGCGCTGTTCGAGAACATCTGCGTGGTGGGCGACGACGCACAAAGCATCTACGCCTTCCGTGGCGCCAACATCCAGAACATCCTCAATTTCAAGAACGATTACCCTGACTATAAGCTGATTAGGTTGGAGCAAAACTACCGTTCCACCCAAAACATCGTCAACGCGTCGAACAGCGTCATCGCGCACAACAAGGACCAAATCAAGAAAAAGGTTTGGAGCGACAAGGAAGTGGGCGAACGCATCGGCCTCATCCACGCCAACAGCGACACCGAGGAAGGCACCCTCGTGGCCAACAGCATCTTCGGCTACAAGATGAGCCGCCACCTCGCCAACAAGGACTTCGCCATCCTCTACCGCACAAACGCCCAAAGCCGATCGATGGAAGAGGCTTTGCGCAAACAGAACATACCTTATAAGATATATGGCGGCCTCTCGTTCTACGACCGCAAGGAAATCAAGGACCTGCTGGCCTACTTCCGCGTCGTCATCAACCCCGAGGACGAGCAGGCATTGCTGCGCATCATCAACTACCCGGTCCGTGGCATCGGCAAGACCAGCATCGAGCGCATGATGGTCACCGCCAACGAAAACCGAAACAGCATTTGGAAATGTTTGGAAAACAACATCTTCCCACAAGACTTCAACATGGGCACGGTCAACAAGTTCCGCGACTTCATGGTGATGATCAAAAGTTTCCAGAGCCTGCAAGCCAAGATGAACGCCTTTGAGTTGGCCAAACACATCACCAACACGATAGGTTTAATAAAGGTGCTGAAGGAAGACGACTCGCCCGAAGGCGTTTCGAGGGTCGAGAACGTGGAGGAGCTGCTCAACGCCATCATGGAGTTCAGCGACCGGCAGGTGGACGAAACCACCGGCGAGACCGCCCGCGTCGACTTGGTGCAGTTCATGGAAGACGTGGCCCTGCTCACCGACGCCGAGATGAAGAAAGACGACGGCAACGACGACTTCGTCAGCCTGATGACCATCCACTCGGCCAAGGGCCTGGAGTTCCCCTACGTCTACGTCGTCGGCATGGAAGAGAACCTCTTCCCCGGCATCCTCAGCCTCAGCACCCGCGAAGAGTTGGAAGAGGAACGTCGGCTGTTCTACGTGGCCGTCACCCGCGCCATGACCAAATTGACTTTGAGCTACGCCGAGCAACGCTACCGTTACGGCAACCTCACCCTCAGCGAGCGCTCGCGCTTCGTCGACGAAATCGACCCCAGCCTCATCGAACAGACGCAGAAGGCCTCGTTCAGAGGCACTTCACAAATAGGCGGACACAGTCCCTTTGGCGGGCGAACCTTTGGCAGACCCATCACCGAGCCACAGCAACACGGTTTCCGCAAAATCGAGAACACGCCCACCAATAGGCCCGCTGCAAGTCCGGCCCCGATTCCGCAAGACCTCCAGCCTTCCAATCCCGACCTTTTGCAAGAAGGAATGCGCGTGATGCACGCCAAGTTTGGCGCAGGCACCATCGTCAGCATCGAAGGCGCGGGAGCCAACAAGAAGGCCTCCGTCAACTTCGACAACGGCGGCGTTAAGATGCTGATGCTGAAATTTGCGAAACTGGCGATATTGAAATAATAATTCGTATCTTTGCACCCAAATTTCAACAGAATGGAAAGAATCGGATTGACTTACAATACGGAAAAAGAGCGGATCGTCATCTCGGAATACGGACGTTGCATTCAGGAAATGATCAAGAAACTGCCTGAGATTGAGGATCGTGCGCAACGCACCGAGGCGGCACGATACATCATCAGCGTGATGGTGCAGATGAACCCGCAAGTGAAAGAATCGAGCGACTACGAACACAAGCTCTGGGACCACCTCTTTATGATTTCCGGCTACAACCTCGACATCGACAGTCCCTATGCGCCACCCACTCCTGCCGCACAAAAAAGCAGGCCGCAGCATATTGGATATCAGAACAATAAAATAAAATACGGTCACTACGGACAATATATCGTCAAGATGATTGAGGCCGCCTCAAAAGAAGAGAACGACGAAGTGCGCGAAGCCTTAGCCTACTCCATTGCCAACCAGATGAAACGCAACTACCTGGAATGGAACAAGAGCGTCGTCAACGACCAAGTCATCTTCGACGACTTGAAAGAAATCTCGCATGGCCGCCTTGTCATCACCGACGAGTCGAAGTTAGGCTCCACTGGCGAGATGATCGGCAAAAAACAGCAACAAGCCAAGCAACAGCAACAAGTCCAAGGCAAGAAGAAGAAAAAGAAAGTGCCGAACCTGAAGGCCAACATGAACAACCCGAACAACCCGGCGTATAAGCTGAGGATGCAACAGTTGGGGAAACTTTAATCTGACACGAGACTGCGAGACGCGAGACACGAGACCATCGACTCGCGTCCCGAAGTCCCGAAGTCCCGAGTCAATAAAAAAATGGCATCACTGAAGATACACGGCGGCTGCAAGCTGCAAGGCGAAATCATCCCACAAGGCGCGAAAAACGAGGCCATGCAAATCCTCTGTGCCTGCCTGCTCACCGACGAGAAAGTCACCATTCACAACCTGCCCGACATTCTGGACATCAACAACCTGATCGCCCTGCTCGAAGGCATGGGCGTTGAAATCGAGCGACCTACACGACACGACATCGTTTTGCAGGCCAAGACCGTCAACTTCGGCTATTTCGACGAGGAAGCCTACCAGAATACCGCATCGAAACTGCGCGGCAGCGTGATGATGACCGGTCCCATGCTGGCTCGCTTCGGCAAGGCCTTCATGCCCAAGCCCGGTGGCGACAAAATCGGGCGTCGCCGTCTCGACACCCACGTCATCGGCTTGCAGAAACTCGGCGCCATCTTCGACTTCGACACCTATAAGGTCGGCGTGCAAAAAGGCGGACTGAAAGGCTGCTACATGCTCCTCGACGAAGCCTCTGTGACCGGCACGGCCAACATCGTGATGGCCGCAGTGATGGCCCAAGGCACCACGACGATTTTCAACGCCGCCTGCGAGCCTTATCTCGTACAACTCTGCACCATGCTCAACAGCATGGGTGCCGACATCAAAGGCGTTGGTTCCAACCTCTTGACCATCAACGGCGTAACAAAACTACACGGCACCGAACACACCCTTTTGGCCGACATGATCGAGGTGGGCAGCTTCATCGGCATGGCCGCCATGACAGGCAGCGAAATCACCATCAAGGACGCGGGCATCGGCCAGTTGGGCATCATCCCCGACGTATTCCGCAAGCTCGGCATACAGATGGACTTCCGTGGCGACGACATCTTCATCCCCGCGCAGGAGCATTACGAGGTGCAGACCTTCATGGACGGCAGCATCCTCACCGTGGCCGACGCGCCCTGGCCCGGCTTCACCCCCGACCTCATCAGCATCGTGCTCGTGGTGGCCACGCAAGCCAAAGGCACCGTGCTCATCCACCAGAAGATGTTCGAGAGCCGCCTGTTCTTCGTCGACAAGCTCATCGACATGGGTGCGCAAATCATCCTCTGCGACCCGCACCGCGCCAACGTCATCGGCCTCGACCACAGCCATGCCCTACGCGGCATCCGCATGGCCTCGCCCGACATCCGCGCCGGCGTCGCCCTTCTTATTGCCGCCCTTTCTGCCGACGGCGACAGCATCATCGACAACAGCGACCAAATCGAGCGCGGCTACCAATATATCGATAAGCGATTGAACGCTTTGGGAGCGCAAATCGAGCGGATTTGAGAGGGCAACACCCCCAAACATTTGTGGAAAACTGCAGTTTTCGAGAGAAAAAATTTGTGGATTACTGCAATTTTCGCAAGAAAAAAATTGTGGATTACTGCAGTTTTCGCAAGAAAAAATTTGTGGATTACTGCAAAAAGTTGTATTTTTGCACCGATTTTCAACAAGTTAGACACATTATGGTATTCAAGCGAAAACTATACGACAAAATGCTGGAATGGAAACAGCAATGGAAAGGGCAATATGCCCTTCTCATCAAAGGGGCAAGGCGCGTCGGCAAGTCCACTTTGGTTGAGGAATTTGCCAAGCGAGAGTACAAGTCCTACATCCTCATCGACTTCTCGAAGCCATCAAAGCAAATCAACGAACTGTTTGAGGACATGATGGACTTGGACTATTTTTTCATGCGTCTTCAAACGGTGATGAAGGTAAATCTACACGAGCGGGAATCGGCCATTGTGTTCGATGAAGTCCAGAACCAGCCTTTGGCCCGACAAGCCATCAAGCATTTGGTGAAAGACGGGCGATACGACTATTTGGAAACCGGCTCGCTCATCTCCATCCGGAAAAACGTACAGAACATCGTCATCCCAAGCGAGGAGATGAGCATGACCCTCTATCCGATGGACTGGGAGGAGTTTTATTGGGCAACGGGCAACGACGTCAGCCCCGACCAAATCAGGCAAGTCTTTGCCATGCGCCGCCCGATGGGACAAGCCGTTCACCTGCGTTGGATGCGCGATTTGAGGCTTTACATGCTCGTGGGCGGGATGCCCCAAGCCGTGGACGCCTACCTGCAATACAACAACCTGCAAAAGGTGGACGACATGAAAAGAGAGATACTGAATCTATACGATGTGGATTTCAACAAGATAGACCCATCGGGACGGGCCTCGAAAATGTTCAAGGACATTCCGGCGCAGCTATCGGGGAACGCCTCTCGCTATATGATTGCCACCGCCATTGACGAGCGGCGCTCCGAGAACACGGAAATCATCGTCAGCGAGATGCGCGAGAGCATGGTCATCAACCTTGCCCACCACGTCACCGACCCCAACGTTGGGATGGGACTGACCAAATCGCTGTTTTCCTACAAGATGTTCCTTGCCGACACGGGGCTGTTCGTGACCTTGGCATTTTGGGACAAGAGTTTCACCGAAAACGTTATTTACCAGAAACTTCTGTCCGACAAGCTGAAGGCCAATTTAGGCTATGTGTATGAGAACCTCATTGCGCAAATGCTCCGAACGGCAGGCAACGAATTGTATTACTACACCTTCCCGACGGACAACGGCAACAAGAACTACGAAGTGGATTTCCTGCTTTCGCGAGGCAAAAAGATCGTCCCCATTGAGGTGAAGTCGTCGGGTTACAAGACACACAAGTCACTTGACGAGTTCTGCAAGAAGTTCCCGTCGCGCATTGGCGAGCGCATACTCCTTTACACCAAAGACTACCAAAAAGACGGCGACACGACCTGCGTGCCGGTGTATTTCACGCCGCTGTTGTAGTCCACTGCCATTTTGTCAATCCTTCCCTTTTGGCAAAGGATTTGATAATTGTTGCGGCAAAATGAGAAAAAAGTAAAAGCAACACATATCATGAAAGAAAACGAAAACGTTAACAACCAGGACGATGCCTTGAAAGACACCGTCAACCCCGACATTGAACCCAACCAAGAGCGACCCCAAGCCGAGACCAATGAAGTCCCAATTGAGGAAACAAAGGAAACACCCAATGACACGGTTTCGGACAAAAAGTCAAAAAGGTTCAGGATCCGTCATGCCCAAGAAAAGGCCTTGGAAGAGGAAAAAGCCAAATTTGCAGAACTGAACGACAAGCACCTGCGCCTGCAAGCCGAGTTCGACAACTTCCGCAAACGCACGGCCAAGGAAAAACTCGACCTGACCGCTACGGCCTCCGAGAGCGTCATCAAGGACATCTTGCCCGTCTTCGACGACTTCGAGCGTGCCCTGCAAAACATGGAGAAAAACGGCAACGAAGCCGACCTGCAAGGCGTTACGCTGATTTTCAACAAGTTGAAAGACACCTTGAAAAAGAAAGGCTTGGAGGAAATCGAGGCCATGGGCGTCGACTTCAACACTGACGAGCACGAGGCCTTGACCATGATTCCGGCTCCCGAAGAGGACAAGAAAGGCAAGGTTCTGGACGTCATCCAGAAAGGCTACAAGCTGAACGGCAAGGTGATACGCTTCGCCCGAGTGGTCGTCGGTAACTAACGCTTATACACGCTTCGCGTCACTGCGAGGCACGAAGCAGTCCAGGCGAAAAACCTTCTGGATTGCTTCGCTTCGCTCGCAATGACGCAAAGCGGCGACAAGGAAAGGAGAAAAACAAATGGCAGACAAACAAAAAAGAGACTACTACGAGGTGCTTGGGGTGAACAAGAACTCCACGCCCGACGAGATAAAGAGCGCCTACCGTAAGGCTGCCTTGAAATGGCATCCTGACAAGTGGGTGAACGGCACCGATGCCGAGAAAAAGACCGCTGAGGAGAACTTCAAGGAAGCCTCGGAGGCCTACTCCGTGTTGAGCGATGCCAACAAGAAAGCCCGCTACGACAAGTACGGCTTCGCCGGCATGGACGGCGGCTCGGCCGGTGGCGGCTTCAGTGGCTTCGCCGACTTCGACCTGAACGACATCCTGAACAGCGTGTTCGGTCGCGGCTTCGACTTCGGCGGCGGCGGTTTCAGCGGTTTCAGCGGATTTGGAGGAGGCAGCCGTGGCGGCACCATCCGTCAGCGCGGCTCCAACATCCGCGTCAAGGTGAAGCTCAACCTTCAGGAAATCGCCCATGGCGTGAAGAAGAAAATCAAGGTGAACAAGTATGTCGCCTGCACACATTGCCACGGCAGCGGCTCGGAGAACGGCGAAACGGAGACTTGTCCCACTTGCCACGGTCGCGGCCAAGTGGTGCAGACGGTCAACTCGTTCTTCGGGCAGATGCAGACCGCCTCGGTGTGCCCCACCTGTGGCGGGCAAGGCACCGTCATCAAGAAGAAGTGCACCCACTGCGGCGGCGAAGGCATCATGAAAGGTGACGAAATCATCGAAATCGACATCCCTGCCGGTGTGGGCGAAGGCATGCAGCTCACCATGCGCGGCAAAGGCAACGCTGGTCCTCACAACGGAGTGAATGGCGACCTGCTCGTCCTCATCGAAGAAGAAGCCCACCCCGAGTTTGAGCGCGACGAAAGCACTTTGATCTACAACCTGTTCATCACCATCCCCGAAGCCATCATGGGAACCCAGGCCGAAGTGCCCACCATCGACGGCAAGGTGAGGGTGAAGATTGCCCCTGGCACACAGAGTGGCAAGGTGCTCAGGTTGAGAGGGAAAGGCTTGCCCATCCTCAACGGCTATGGCACGGGCGACATGCTCGTCAACGTCAACGTGTGGGTGCCGAAGAAATTCAACAAGAAAGAAGAGGAACTGCTTAAGCAACTCGCCGAGTCGGAGAACTTCAAGCCCAACCCCACCGCCGAGGAGAAGAGCTTTTTCAGCAAGATTAAGGATTATTTCAATTAAAACATTTTCGTGGCTATTGGCAACTGGCCTCTGGCAATTGTCAGTTAGCTATTAGCCATTAGCTGTTAGCATTTAAGCTACTAAAGCTAATGGCTGAAAGCTAAAAGCTAACGGCCAAACAAGCCAAAGCCAAAGGCCAGAAACGACAAGAAATGGCAAACATCACCATCAACGAGGTCACAAAGAAATACGCCGACCACATCGCCTTAGACCGTATGTGCATTGACATCCCTGAGCAGTGCATCTACGGTCTTTTGGGTCCCAATGGCGCAGGCAAGACCACCCTCATCCGCATCCTCAACCAAATCACCGCCCCCGACAGCGGCGAGGTGCGCATCAACGGCGAGCTGCTGTCGCAAAAGCACATCGCCCAAATCGGCTACCTGCCCGAGGAACGCGGCCTTTACAAGAAGATGAAAGTCGGCGAGCAAGCCATCTATCTGGCCGAGCTGAAAGGTGTCAAGAAGGCCGAAGCGCAAAAAAGGCTGAAAACATGGTTCGACAAGTTCGAGATTGGCGGCTGGTGGGACAAAAAAGTGGAAGAGCTGTCGAAAGGAATGCAACAGAAAGTGCAGTTCATCACCACCATCATCCACGACCCACAGATCCTCATCTTCGACGAACCCTTCAGCGGCTTCGACCCCATCAACGCCAACCTCTTGAAGGAAGCCATCCTCGAATTGCGCGACAAGGGCGCCACCATCCTCCTCTCGACCCACAACATGGCCTCGGTGGAGGAGCTTTGCGACTGCATCACCCTCATCAACCACGGGAAAAGCATACTGCAAGGCCGTGTGAACGACATCAAGCGGCAGCACGACACGCACCAAAGGGAAATCATCGTCCGTGCCGACGACCCCAACCCCATCTACGCCTTGGGCGACACCTATAATAATATAAAGGTGGAACAAACCGACCTGCCCGACGAAACCAAGCTCACGCTGTTCAGCGCCGACTCGAACGAACTGATTGCGCGGTTGCTCGGCATCGGGCAAATCGTCGCCTTCAAGGAAGTCCTCCCCTCGATGAACGACATTTTCATCCAAGAAGTGCAATCCCAAAACCAAGCCTCATGAACAAGATCGGACTCATCATCAAGCGCGAATACCTGACGCGAGTGCGCAAGCGCAGCTTCCTCATCATGACCTTCCTCGGCCCGCTGCTGATGGCGGCCATGTATATCATCCCCATCATGCTCGCCCTCAACTCAGGCTCAAGCAGCCAGAACATGCGCATCGCCGTCGTCGACGAGAGCCATTGGTTTGAGGACAGCTTCAAAAGCAACGAGCAACGCACCTTCGTCAACATGCCCGGCCAGCCCATCGACTCGGTCAAGGAAATGGTGAAAACCGGTGTGTTCGACATGGCGCTCTACGTGCCGCCCACACAACTCAACATCCCGTCGAATGCCGTCGTCTACAGCATCAGGCAGGTGCCGATGGAAATGGAGACCTACATCAGCAGCGTGATGCAAAAAGAAATCGAGGATCAGAAGCTGATGGCCAAGGGCGTCGACCCTGAGATCGTCAGCGCCGTGAAAACCAGCGTCAACCTGTCGGTAATGCGCATGGACGAAAAAGGCAACGAGAAAGAGACCTTCACCCAAGTGCAGTTCACCCTCGGCATCGTCTTGGCCCTGTTGGTCTACATGTTCATCATCTTCTTTGGCGGCCAGGTGATGCAAGGCGTTTCGGAAGAAAAGACCAACCGCATCATCGAAGTCATCATCAGTTCGGTGAAGCCATTCCAGCTGATGATGGGCAAGATCATCGGCGTTTCGTTGGTCGCCCTCACCCAGTTTGTGCTCTGGATTTTGCTGACGGGCGTGCTCTATGTGGGCTTCTCGGCCTTCGTCGGACTCAGCAACCCCGAAATCCTGTCGCAAGGCACCCTGATGAGCCAAGAAATCACCTCCACCGACATCGTGAACAACGAGAACGTGCAAAACATCCTGCAAATCGTCCATTCCATCGACTTCGGCACCATCATCGTCAGCTTCCTGGTTTTCTTCATTTTGGGATACCTGCTCTATGCCACCTTGTATGCCGCCATCGGTTCGTTGGTCGACAACAACACCGACTCGCAGCAGTTCACGCTGCCTGTGACCGTGCCGCTGATGGTCGCCATCATTTCGTCGTTCTACATCGTCAACAATCCCGACGGCGCACTCTCGGTTTGGCTGTCGATGATTCCGTTCACTTCCCCCATCTCGATGATGGTGAGGATACCGTTCGGCGTGCCCATCTGGCAAATCGTGGTCTCGGTCTTGCTTTTGGCCGCCACCTTCGTCTTGATGACGTGGTTGGCCGCCAAAATCTACCGCACAGGCATACTGATGTACGGAAAAAAACTTTCATACAAGGAAATTTTCAAGTGGTTAAAATACAAATAACTGATTTATAATTATTTAATCAATATTTCAGCTTCAAAAAAAGGAATAAAAAAAGTGGATGAAAAAAGTATTTTTTGGCAATTGTAAAGAAAAATCCTATTTTTGCAGGCTCGAATTTGAGTAAAAAGAGCGAAAAAGAAAATTCAACAAATTAAAAGTCAAATAATTAAATTAGTTTTACAATGCAAAACAAAGGAGCAATCAGGACGATAGCCATCATCTTCGCGCTGATCTTTCTCTATCAGCTCTCTTTCACTTTGGTGACCAAGCGAGTTGAAAGCAAGGCAGAGAAGTTTGCTGAAGCAGAGGCTACCAAACTGGCAAACGGAGACGAGTCAAAGTTCAATCTTCTCAAGGACGAGAGGGAAACCTATTATCTTGACTCGGTTAGCAACGTGAATGTGTATAACCTGCTGGTTAAGAAGTACACCTATCGCGATGCGAAAGAAAGAGAAATCAACTTGGGTCTGGACTTGAAGGGCGGTATGAACGTCACCCTTGAAGTCTCGGTGAAAGACATTGTGAACGCCTTGTCGGGCAATTCGCAAGACCCCATTTTCTTGGAAGCCATGTCATTGGCCACACAAAGACAGGAAAAGAGCGAAGGCGACTTCGTCACCCTTTTCGGCCAAGCCTTCGAAGAAGCAGCCCAAAAAGCAAACAATCCCGATGCCCGACTTGCTTCTATTTTCCTCTATGAGTTCAAGGACAAAGGCATCACCGTCAACTCCACCAACAGCGAAGTGTTGAAGGTGTTGAAGAGCGAAAGCGACGGCGCCATCGACCGTTCCTACCAAATCCTCGGCACCCGTATCGACCGTTTCGGCGTGGCCCAGCCCAACATCCAAAAGCTCGAAAACTCAGGCCGCATCTTGGTCGAATTGCCTGGCATCAAGGATCCGGAGCGTGTGCGTAAGCTCCTCCAAGGAACTGCACAACTCGAGTTCTGGGAGACCTACAACCTCGCCGAAGTGCAACAATACTTCATCGATGCTGACAACAGACTGGCCCAAACCAAAAAGGCCAAAAGCTCGTTGGAAGAGACCAATGTCGAACAGCCTGCCGAAGAGCCTGCCATGGAAGAAGGCACTGAAGGCGAAGTGAACGCCGCCGACAGCACCAACACCCAAGTGGCCGCTGCCGACAGCACCACCAGCGACGGCGACCTCCTCAGCGAACTGGCCGAAAACAAGGACGAGGAAGTGAACGAAGAAGAAGACGTCAACCAATTCGCCGAAAGCCATCCCTTGATTTATTTACTCAACATGGGCGGCCTCTATGGCAACTCGGCCCGCGTTGGCATGGCCCAGGTGAAAGACACCGCCGCCATCAACCAAATGCTCGCCGAAGCCAAAGCCATGAACATCTTCCCGCGCAACATGAAACTTGCCTGGACCGTGAAGCCTTCGTCCTACGACGGACAGAACGGCGAGAAAGTCGAGATGCTCGACCTCGTGGCCCTCAAGATGTCGCGCGACAACAAGTGCGCCCTCGGTGGCGAAGTCATCACCGACGCCCGTCAAGACTATGGCCAGGGCAACCAAGTGGAAGTCACCATCCAGATGAACCCCGAAGGTGCCAAGGCCTGGAAGCGCCTCACCGGCGAGAACGTGGGCAAGCAAATCGCCATCGTCCTCGACGACTATGTTTACAGCTTCCCCGTCGTCAACGGCGAAATCCCGAACGGTCGTTCGTCCATCAGCGGTGGCGGCATGACCATCGAGGAGGCCCAAGACTTGGCCAACATCCTGAAGGCCGGTAAGCTGCCCGCTCCCGCCCGTATCTTGGAAGAGCAGGTCGTTGGTCCTTCGCTGGGTAAGGAAGCCGTGCAAAAAGGTATGTGGAGTATGGTGTTTGCCTTCATCCTCGTGCTGGTCTACATGGTGTTCTTCTACAAAAAAGCCGGTCTCGTGGCCGATGTCGCCTTGCTGGTCAACGTGTTCTTCCTGTTCGGTGTGTTGGCTTGCCTCGGCTCCGTGCTGACACTGCCTGGCATCGCTGGTATCGTACTGACTTTGGGTATGGCCGTCGACTCGAACGTGATTATCTTCGAGCGTATCAAGGAAGAAGTGAAAGCTGGCAAGGGCATCAAGCTCGCCATCGCCGACGGTTACAAGAACGCTTATTCGGCCATCATCGACGGTAACGTCACCACCTTGATTACCGGTATCATCCTGATTATCTTGGGTACGGGTCCTGTACACAGCTTCGCCGTCACCCTCTGCATCGGTATCCTCACATCCTTGTTCACCTCCATTTTCATCAGCCGTCTGATTTTCGACCGTATGCTGAACAAGGACAAAGAGATCAGCTTCTCCACCGAATGGACTCGCAATTTCTTGCAAGACAAGCATTACGACTTCATCGGCATCCGCAAGACCTCGTTCATCATCTGCATCTGCTTCCTCGTGGTCAGCTTGGGTTCGCTCGCCATCCGTGGCCTGAATCTCGGCATCGACTTCACTGGTGGCCGCAACTACGTCGTCCAATTCGACGACCCGAACATGAAGGTTGAGACCGTTCGCGAAGCCTTGGCTGACGTCAACATCGACAAGAACGCCATCCACAGCACCCTGCAAATGAGAGACGACCAAGAAGTGGAAGACTGGTCGACACCCGAAGTGAAGACCTACGGTACGAACGGTCAGGTGAAGATCACGACCAAGTTCTTGATCAAGAACGACAGCCCCGCTGTCGACAGCGTGCTTCAAACCATCCTCTACAACAACCTGAAAGGCCTTTACAAGAACGAGCTGAGCATGAACCAATTCTCTTCGGAAGACGAGACCGTGGGCATCTTGAGCACCCAGAAAGTCGGTGCCACCATCGCCAGCGACGTCACCCGCAAGTCCATTTGGGCCATCATCGTGGCTCTGGCCCTGATGTTTGTCTACATCGCCATCCGATTCAAGAAATGGCAATATGGTGTGGCCTCCATTATGGCTCTGGCTCAAGACTCGCTCATCGTGTTGGGTATGTATTCGTTGTTCTACAACATCCTGCCCTTCACCATGGAAGTCGACCAAAGCTTCATCGCCGCCGTGCTGACCGTCATTGGTTACTCCATCAACGCCACCGTGGTTATCTTCGACCGTGTACGTGAAAACGTCAACCTGCACCCGAAAGCCTCTTGGAAGGACAACATGGTGAGCGCAGTCAACAGCACCTTGACCCGTTCGTTCAACACATCGGGTTCGACCTTGGTCGTGTTGCTCGCCATCTTCATCTTCGGTGGCGACACCATCCGTGGCTTCATCTTCGCCCTGTTGATTGGTGTGCTGGCCGGTACGTTCTCGTCCGTCTTCCTGTCGACCCCGTTCGCCTATGTGCTGATGAAAGGCAACAAGAAAGACAAACAAATCGAAGAAGAGAGCACCTCAAAGAAGAAATGAAGCCAACTTTGGACTTCGTTTCTGAAAATCCGAAAAAAATGCGCCACTTTGTGACGCATTTTTTTGATTAATGTGTATTTTTGTGGCGGAAAAAGTATCAACAAATTAAATCATACAATCATGAAGAAATTCACCTTTGCCTTAATGGCTTTGCTGGCCTTCTCTTTCTCATTGAAAGCCCAGCAGTATGTCTCGACGGAACCTACCAACAGGAACGTCATCCTCGAAGAGTTCACTGGACGCAATTGCACATGGTGTCCTTCGGGTCATGTGATTGCAAACCAGATTGCTGCCAGTCATCCTGGACGTTTCTGGGCTATCAATGTTCACGCAGGCGGATTCTCGCCGAACACCTTCCCCAATTTGAATACCACCGATGGCGAAGCAATTCGTGCAGGCTTTGGGGTGACGAGTTTCCCCTCTGGTGTCGTCAATCGTTCTACGGCCTCCGCTATCGGTCGTGACCAATGGACAAGCCAAACGAACACCCAATTGGGCCAAGCCTCGGAATGTAATGTTGCTGGTAGGGCGGTCATCAACCCCCAAACCCGTGCAGCCATCATCACCGTTGAAGTGTATTATACCGGCAACAGCACTGCCGATGAGAACTTCCTGACAGTTGCCATGCTGCAAGACAGCATCTTGGGCTCGCAAACAGGAATGGGCGACAACCCGGCACAGGTTATTGGCAACCAGTATTGCCACATGCACGTGCTGAGAGACATCATCAACCAAAGCGCTTGGGGCGATGTCATTTCTCCCACGACCCAAGGTACGCTGATTACCCGTACCTTCGAATACCAGATTCCTGAAACGATCGGCAATCCCAATGGCACCGAAGTGGATATCGACAACGTCTTTTTCCTTGCTTGGGTCTCTGAACGCCAACAAGGACAGACCACCCGTCCTATCCTGACTGGCTGTGAACTTCAAACTGTCTATGGTTCCGACGAACCCATCTATCCTGCCGTGATGGGCGTTTCGCAAGCTGCCGGTACCACCTGCTCGCATACAAAAGACATCGAAATAGCCGTGCAAAACTTGGGTACCGAAGCCATCACCAGCCTGACCGTCGAAGTGGAATTGGATGGCCAAACCCAAACCATCAACTGGGAAGGCGAAATCCCGCAATATGGTGGTGAAAAACTGACTACGGCCATGGAAGTGCCCTTTGGCACCCATCCCATCCATGCCACCATCACCGAGGCTAACGGAACGGCTTTCACCAATGAAGGATCGGGCACCGTAACCTGCTTTGAGTGGCAAGACCTTGAAATCGAAGGCGATGAGGAAGAACTCAGCCTCATCCTCATGCAAGACAAGTTCGGCAACCACACCACGTGGCGATTCACTGCCTCCGACGGCACGGTGCTGGGCTCAGGTGGCCCCTACACTTTGTTGGCTGGCGGCACCGCTACGCAAATTCATCTCGAACATGTCACTGTGCCCGCCAACGAGTGCGTGAGGTTCGACATCTTCGACGAGATGGGCAACGGCATCTGCTGCATGTATGGACATGGCTACTATATCGTGAAGGACAGCCAAGGCAACGTTCTCTTCGGTGACGAAGACGACGGTGAGTTTGGCGAGTCGGCCACGCACCTGATTTCCGTCAGGGGACCTCAAGCCAATGTCAACGTGGGCGAGACCATGGTGAGCAACATCAGTTACACTCATGCTGATTTCATCGCTCCTCTTGAATGCGAAGTCTATCCTGACCAAGTGGGTTTTGAATGCCGCAAGGTGACAAGCTCAGATCCTTTGATCATCAACGGCTTCTACAATGAGTTCCACAATATCTTGGGCTTCACCGATGAACTTGAAATGTCGACCATCTATGTGGTGAAGGCTTTTGCTATCGTCAATGGCGAGACTTTCTATGGCCAGGAAACCACGTTCCAAACATGGATGGAAGGCGTCGACGAACTTGAAAACACCTTGAAGGTCTATCCCAACCCGACTTCGAATGTGCTGAACATTGAAGGTGAGGGAATGAGCAGTATTGAGGTTTACAATGCTATTGGCCAGCGTGTTATGAACATAGAGGTCACTGGCAACTCGACTCAAATCAACACCGATAGCCTCAATAATGGTGTCTATTTCCTCCGCATCATGGCCAACGATGGCAATGTGCTCAACCGCACTTTCTCGGTGGCCCGTTAATCGGGTTTGCGGATTGCAACAAAAAAAGCCGCCTCAAACCGAGGCGGCTTTTTTTCGTCATGGGATGGTTCCAACCCAAAGTGTCATAGCGGGCTCGACCCGATATTTCCTGAGCTTATAAGAGCCCTTTTTCCTTCAGCAAAGCACTCATTTGCTCCTGCAGCTTCTTGGCTTCTTCGCCAGCGCGAACGGCAAAGTCGCTGCCGTTGGAGGCATAGATGATGCCACGCGATGAGTTGACCAACAGACCGCATTCGTCGTTCAAGCCGTTGTGGGCCACCGCCTGCAAGTCGCCGCCTTGCGCACCCACACCAGGTACGAGGAAGAAATAGTCGGGCAACATCTTGCGGATCTCGCCCAATTCTTCGGGATGGGTGGCTCCCACCACAAACATCATCTGCTCCGATGTGGCCCATGTGGTGGCGGTTTGCAACACCTGCTGGTGCAGCATCCGTTCACCGACGTTCAGGTACTGGAAATCTTGTGAGCCTTTGTTGGAGGTCAGCGCGAGCAGGATCACCCATTTGTCCTCGAAGTTGAGGAAAGGCTCCACGGAGTCCTTGCCCATGTAGGGTGCCACGGTGAGGGCATCGGCCTTCAAGGTGTTGAAGAAGGCACGGGCATAGTTGGCCGAGGTGTTCCCGATGTCGCCTCGCTTGGCATCAGCGATGATGAAAATGTCGGGATGGTTGACCTTAATGTATTGGATGGTGCGTTCCAGACTCTGCCAACCTTTGCTGCCATACACTTCGTAGAAAGCCGTGTTGGGCTTGTAGGCCACAGCATACGGTGCGGTCTTGTTGATAATCTGCTTGTTGAACTCAAATACGGGGTCGTCCATGGCCAACATGTCCTGTGGAATCTTGTTGATGTCGGTGTCGAGTCCGACACAGAGGAACGACTGCTTTTTCTTGATTTGCTCGAATAATTGCTTCTTATTCATGATATTATGATTCAATATTTTCTTTCAGTCTTTCAGCGTTTTCCGCCATTTGCAGGCGGTTGATGATTTCGGTGAGGTCGCCATCCATGACGGCGGCAAGGTTATAGACGGTCAGGCCTTCCACGCGGTGGTCGGTGACACGCCCTTGAGGATAATTATAGGTGCGGATCTTCGCCGAGCGGTCGCCGGTCGAGACCATGGTCTTGCGCTTGGCGGCGATGTCGCCGATGTATTTTTGGTATTCCATGTCGTAGATGCGGGTGCGCAGTCGGGCCAAGGCGCGTTCGCGGTTCTTGGGTTGGTCGCGGGTCTCGGTGCACTCGATGAGGATCTCCTGGGTTTCGCCCGTGTTGGGGTTCTTCCACATATAGCGCAGGCGCACGCCCGATTCCACCTTGTTCACGTTCTGTCCGCCCGCGCCGCTTGAACGGAAGGTGTCCCACTTTATCTCGCCCTCGTTGATTTCCACGTCAAACTCCTCGGCTTCGGGCAGCACGGCCACCGATGCGGCAGAGGTGTGGATGCGGCCTTGGGTTTCGGTCTTGGGCACACGCTGCACGCGGTGAACGCCCGACTCGAACTTGAGGATGCCATAGCAGCCGTTGCCCGTCACGGTGAAGTCGATTTCCTTGTAGCCGCCGCTGGCGCCTTCGCTCACTGAGGTCACTTCCACCTTCCAGCCTTGGGCTTCACAGAATTTGGTGTACATGCGGAAGAGGTCGCCGGCGAAGAGGCAGGCCTCGTCGCCGCCCGTGCCGGCACGGATTTCCATGATGGCGTTCTTGCTGTCCTGCGGGTCCTTCGGAATCATCATCACGCGGATGTCCTGCTCCAGCTGCTCGATGCGCGTCTGGGCGGTGTCCAACTCCTCTTGGGCCATCTTGCGCATCTCGTCGTCTTTCTCCGTAGACAAGATTTCTTTTGCCTCTTCCACGTTGGCTTTCAGTGTTTTGTATTCCTTGAAGGCCATTACGATAGGCTCCAAGTCCTTATAGTCCTTGTTGAGCTTCACAAACTTTTTCATGTCGGAAGCCACGGCAGGGTCGGCGAGCTGTTCGCCCATTTCCTCCCAGCGGTGCTTTATCGTTTCGAGTTTTGAGGTGATGTCCACGGTATTTGTATAAGGATTAGTTTTTTACCCATTTCCCGCATTGAGCAGAATTTGAATTGTATGCTTTCCAGAAATAGATTCCAGATGGCCAACTTTCGGTGTTGATGCGAATTGCAGTTTCAGATACGGATTGACTGAATATTTGAAGGCCCGTCATGTCATAAACTATGACATGCGTAAAAGGAGTGTCGGCTTGAATAGTAAACTGGTTCGTTCCTGGATTAGGAAAAATGGTAGTCTGGTTGGTAGTGTATAATTCTGATGTGCTGTCGGTGCTTATGTATCTTGCTCGAAATGATTGGATATAGTCGCAAAGGATAGACACCCCATCATTATAACTGACAATGGTTTTTGTATTGTAGTCACTATCAACCCATTCACCGTCAACATAATCTTTCCATTTTGCTTCTGTGAAATTCCCCGAACCGTCAAATGAATATTCGCAAGCTGTAAAGTCAACCCATTCCTCGTTTTGCCATTTTTGTGTACTATCTATTACAAGGCGACCGTTTGAAATAAAATTGGTCGCACGGTATCTGTTTATCCATTCGTCGTCCCATGACTGGGAAATAATGTATGCTCTTTCTTCTTCAGGATGGTATTCGTATGTTTGTTTTTCATAATTGTACCAATTTTGTTCTGAAGAATTCCAGATCTGATGAATCATGTCTGATATCTTGCCGTTTACATAACTAAATTGGTACCAATCAATGTCAGTCCATCCTGATGAAGGAAGCCATCTTTGATAGTATTCGGAGGTCAAATTGTCATTTTCATATTCGTATAGAAAGCGGAAATAATAACGACCTTGGTCGGGCAAATAGATAGCTTCTCTCAACAAGTGGCCATCTTCATCATATTCATATTGAAACTCTTTATGGCTATCCTCATAACCTTCTCCTGCCCAATTCGTTTGGAGTATTACAGACACCCTCTCCTGATTGTCGTATGTGTATTCTTTGATGGTATAATACTGCCATTGCCCATTAGGTTTTTGTAGCTCACTTCTATAACATGTCAGTCGGCCATCCTCATCATAGTCAAATGAATATCGATATGATTGCCGCCATTGATTGTAGTCCTGAATATATGCATATTCCATTATCTGATAGACATTACCATCAGGAAGATAAGTGAAGATGTATTTGTAATTGAGAAGATAATGGTATCCACCAGAACCGTTATACCATTCACTCCAATATAGCGTGTCCAATAGATAATTTGAGTTGCAATGGTGTCCTTCATAGTAAGAACTTTCGGGAAAGAAAGCGTTAATGAACGTTTGTCCGTCTGTAGTTTGTGCGTCTGAAATGCCATGAAACAGGCAAACTAAAACTAATGATAAAATAAGAGTTTTTTTCATGATGGTTATGATTTTGATGGTTTTAATACTCAAACATTCCAAACTCACTTCTTATCGTTAACTGCTTCTTCTCCGAAGTCTCCACATGACCAATGATTTGGCTGTCAATGTTGAATTCTTTTGCGATGGCAATCATCTCATTGGCGGCTTTTTCGTTGGTGTAGATCTCCAAACGGTGGCCCATGTTGAAGACCTTGTACATCTCGTGCCAGTCGGTGCCTGAGGCGGCTTGGATCATCTTGAACAAAGGCGGCAAAGCCAACATGTTGTCCTTCACGATGTGCAGCTTGTCAACGAAGTGCAACACTTTGGTCTGGGCACCGCCGCTGCAATGGATGATGCCGTGGATTTGCTTGCGGAACTCCTTCAGTATCGGGATCATCAGCGGGGCATATGTGCGGGTGGGCGAGAGGATGAGCTTGCCCACGTCAACGCCAGGGACTTCGGTCGGGTCGGTGAGTTTGTGCGGACCGGAATAGACCAATTCTTCCGGAATGCTATGGTCGTAGCTCTCGTCGTATTTCTCGGCTAAATAATGGTTCAGCATGTCGTGGCGGGCCGAGGTGAGGCCGTTGCTGCCCATGCCGCCGTTGTAGCTGTCCTCGTAAGTAGCTTGTCCGTAAGAAGCAAAAGCCACAATCACATCGCCTGGTTGCAAGTTGTTCTCAATCACTTCATCACGTCTGATGCGTGTCGTCACGGTGCTGTCGACGATGACGGTGCGCACCAAGTCGCCCACGTCGGCGGTCTCGCCACCGGTGAGGTAGATGCCTATGCCGAGCTTGCGCAGTTTCTCCAAGAAGTGTTCCGTGCCGTTAATCAAGGCGGAAATCACCTCACCAGGAATCAGGCTCTTGTTGCGCCCGATGGTGGAGGAGAGGAGCATGTTGTCGGTCGCGCCCACGCAGATGAGGTCGTCGGTGTTCATCACCACGGCGTCTTGCGCCACGCCTTCCCATACGCTCATGTCGCCGGTCTCTTTCCAATAGAGGTAGGCGAGCGACGATTTGGTTCCTGCGCCGTCGGCGTGCATGATGTTGCAATATTCAGGGTCGCCCCCGAGAATGTCGGGGATGATTTTGCAGAAGGCCTGCGGGAATACACCTTTGTCTATGTTCTTGATGGCGGCGTGAACATCCTCTTTGGCTGCACTCACGCCGCGCATCATATAACGGTTGCTGTTGTCCATGTCTTAGAATTTAACCTCGGGAGCTTTCTGTGCACCGGCTTCAGCCTCGAATTTTGTCATCTTGTCGAATCCGAACAGTCCGGCTACGATGTTCTTCGGGAACGACCTTACGAGTGTGTTGTATTCCTGAACGGCCGTGTTGAACTTATTGCGGGCCTCGTTGATACGGTTCTCAGTTCCTTCAAGCTGCACCTGTAGGTCCTTGAAGTTCTCGTTGGCCTTCAGGTCGGGATAGGCTTCCTGGATGGCAAGCAGTTTGCCGAGAGCCGACGACAGGTCGCCCTGTGCCTTCTGGAACTCCTGCAACTTTTCGGGAGTGAGGTTTGCGGGATCAACTGTTACTTGTGTAGCCTTCGAGCGGGCATTAATCACTTCGGTCAAAGTTCCTTCCTCGTGCTTGGCATA
>DGXB01000075.1 GCA_002396205.1 Bacteroidales bacterium UBA4243 | reverse complement strand
GAGGAGTTCAAGGGCACCGGCAACATGGAGCTTCAGCTCGACCGCCGTCTGTCGAACAAGCGCATCTTCCCCAGCATCGACATCGTGGCTTCGGGAACGCGCCGCGACGACCTCTTGGTCGACGAACGCACCCTCGCCCGAGTGTGGGCACTGCGCAACCACTTCTCCGACATGACCCCCGTGGAAGCCATGGAATTCCTCAAAGACCGCGTGGCCAAGACCCGCAACAACGAAGAGTTCCTGATGACTTTGGACAAATAATCCATCACCAAAACCAAAAAAGTGACGCAAAAACCGATTGCGTCACTTTTTTTGACTATTTTTGAAGCCATGAAAAAAACACTAATCATCATAACGTTCTTGCTATCAGCACACTTACACGCGCAAGACCTCGATTTGCTACAGCGCATCAAGGAAGCCAACATGGAAGTGACTGCATTCCAATCCCATATCACCCGACACTTGGTTTCGTCGAAAGGCACCACAGAGCGAAACGGGGAAATCTATTTTATGTCGCCCGACAAACTTTACGCCGAATTCGACAATGGTACTTACCTGATTATCAACGGCAACCAAATCAAACTTGACATTGGCTTTTTCCACGGAAAATTCAGGCTCCGAAAGAAAGGCCTGATGCGTTCATTCGCCAACCTGTTTCTCTACGCCTTCCAAGGCCGATGCCAAGACCTGGCTGAAGAAAACAACTATTTCATTGAAACCCAAAGCAATGAAAAATTCAAGATTGTTATCCTGACAACGAAGACCAAGAGTTTCCTCGGATTGGGATACAAGAAAGCCGTTTTCCATTTCGGGAATGACGACCTGCTCATCAAGGAGCTCATCCTCACTGACTACAACGACACGCAGGACACTTACCAACTCTCCGTGCCAGTCATCAACGGGCAGGTGGAAGAAAGCAAGTTCAATTTGTAAACTTAAGCATATAAGGATTTTAGGTCGTCTGTGGTAAGCCCGTTGAAATCGCCAGAACTCATGAATGCCCCGACGACATTTTTGCGGTTTCCCTGTTCCAACAAAGCGACCAATTCCGCCTTGCTGTGAACCACCTTCAAATCAGGCCTGCCAAAGCCTTCAACAATCCGATCGTCAGGCATCAATTCCAATTTCTTGATGGCCACTGCGTGCGGATCGTAAAACACAATGGCTTGGTCGGCCAACTTCAAGGCATCGCGGTAATGGTCGATGAACACTTCGCTGAGGCTACTGTAGGTATGCAACTCAAACACTGCAAGCAAATGTTTTTCAGGGAACTGCTCGCGCAAGGCTTTCACACTGGCGTTCACCTTCGAGGGCGCATGGGCGAAATCGCGGAAAACGAAGTTGTCGCCATTTTCAAACAAAAGCTCCAACCGGCGCGCCGCACCTTTGAAACTCGAAATGGCCTCATAGAATTGTTCGTCAGTGACGCCCAACTGCTTGCAAACCAATAGTGCAGCATTGATATTCTTCATGTTGTGGCTGCCAAACACACCCACTTCCCTCCTATTGCCGTCGGGCAATAGCAAAACCGTCTTTAAACCTTCACTCTCAAAGGGATGCACACCGTAGCCAAAAGTTTGGCATTGTGCATTTTGAGCAATCTTTTCAGCTTCCACGTCGGTTTGGTCATAAATCAGGCAGCCCCCCGGCTCGATAGTGCGGACGAAGATGCGGAACTGCTCCAAATAGTTGTCGAAGGTCGGAAACACGTTGACATGATCCCAGCCAATGCCGCTAATCACCGCAATATGAGGATGATAATGATGGAATTTCGGGACACGGTCAATAGGCGACGTGAGGTATTCATCGCCTTCCATCACCATGTATTTCGCCGTCTCGCTGAGGCGCACCATCACATCGAAGCCTTCCAATTGCGCTCCCACCATGAAATCCGTCTCGATGCCCACCTTTTGGAGCACATGCAGAATCATCGAAGTGATGGTCGTCTTGCCGTGGCTGCCACCGATGACGATGCGCGTCTTATCCTTGCTTTGCTCATAAAGGTATTCGGGATAGGAATAAACTTTCAGCCCAAGCTCCTGGGCACGAACAAGTTCCGGATTGTCAATACGCGCATGCATCCCGAGGATGACGGCATCGTAAGAATTATCCAACTTTTCGGGATACCAGCCCCATTGCGGAGGCAGGATGCCTTCTTTGGCGAGTCGCGATTTGCTTGGCTCGAAGATTTCATCGTCCGAACCCGTGACTTCATAACCCTTGCGGTGCAAGGCGATGGCGAGGTTGTGCATGGCACTGCCGCCTATGGCGATAAAATGAACTTTCTTCATAGATTGTATATTTCTCGCAAAAGTAGGGCTTTTATGGGATTGATTCGCAAGAAATCGTTCAAAATATTCCAAAAATCATTCAAAAACCTATTACTTTCAATTTCAAATCTTTTAACTTTGATTTTTATAGGAGGTTCCGAAGATTGCTCCGTAGGAGCTTTCATTTAATAACAAAATACAACGAACCAACTAGTTATGCTCTGTAGGAGCTTTCTTTAGCTTGATTTTTAGAAATCCCCTATAGCTTTCTGCCCTTCAGGGCATCTATCCCATTACAAAAAAGCATACTTCTTCCCGTATTCGAGATGTTGTGCCAGAAAATCGGTGGGATAATCCACACGATAGTCCACCACGGCCCCTGAGCCTGTCGAAGGGCCGTCAGCATAAACTGGCACAATCTCGGGATTGATGAAGCCACCATAAGGCTTGAGGCCCAATGCATTATAACGTTCCTTCACCTCTTTGTGAAGCTCTATATCAACCTTCACGGCATAGCGTTCCACCAAGGCCTTGCCAGCGGCATAGTCGCCTTCGCTCTTGATGCGTTGCACCTCAGCGAGCAACTCACCAAACAACTGGCGCAAGGCGTCGAAATCGTTGACAACGAAATAGGTTTTGCCGTCGCGGGTTTTGCGTTCAACCACATTTTGGGATTGTCCGCGTTCGAGGCACCATTCAGCAATCAATTTGCGGTTCTGCATGTGCGACTCTGTGACGTCCTTGCCCAGTTCCACACGCGCCAGCTGCGTCATCAAGCCATTGCGGATGTAGCTGCAATATTCGGCTTTGTAGGCTTCGTTGTCAGGCATGATGCCGACTTCCACCATCTTCGGGGCGGCAATGTAGTAAAGGCCAAAAAGATCGGCGCGAGCTTCTTCCAAAGTGGAGCTGAATTCCTTCAAGGCGTTGGGCGAAGTGGTCGGCAAGAGCTTTCCCGAACCGTGGCCGAGGCACTCATGCAAATTGGTGTGCACCACCGAGGCATCGGGGCCGTATTTCTTGCACAGCGCGACTTCTTCCTCAGAATAGGCAAACTCCTTCAGGCCGCTTTTCGGGTTTTCGTCGGCGGCACGGTCATAGGCATCCATCAAGTTGGTGATAGTCACCGACTTGGAGCCATAATCTTTGCGAATCCAGTCGGCATTGGGCAGGTTGATGCCAATCGGAGGCGAGGGGAAACAATCGCCGCCAAGCGTGGTGACGATGATACTCTTGGCCGAAACGCCACGACATTCCTCCTTCTTGAAACGCGGGTCGACAGGCGAATGGTCCTCAAACCATTGGGCGTTTTCGCTGATGGCGTTGGAGCGTTTGGTAGCCTCCAAGTCCTTGAAATCCACCACGCTTTCCCATGTGGCCTTCATGCCCATCGGGTCGCCGTAGTCCTCGATGAAACCGTTCACGAAGTCTATGTGCGAGACATTGTCCTGCACCCAAGCGATGTTGTATTCATCCCAAGTCTTGAGGTCGCCAGTCTTATAGTATTCAATAAGTTTCTGAGTATAATCACGTTGCATATCGTTTTCAGCCACTTCATTGGCTTTTTCGAGCCAGCCGATGATGGCTTTGATGGCCTCGCCGTAAAGTCCGTCGGCGCGATACACCTCTTCATATAATTGGCCGTTTTCCTTCACGAGACGCGAGTTGAGGCCGTATGAAACCGGCTTTGTATCGCCTTCCACATGTTGTTTGGCATAAAACGCTTCAACATCGGCCTTGGTCAAGTCGCCTTCATAGAAATTGACCGCCGAATTGCGTATGATGTCGTCGTCGCTGCTGCGACGTTTGGGCGCAACCATCGGGTCATAGATAATCGGAATCAGGAAATCGAGAAATTGGTCGACAGTTATACCTTTATTAATAGGCAGCTGTTCCACATCGCAGTTCCTCACCAATTCGGCGAAATAGTCTTGCCCAACCTCGGGGAAAAACTTGTCCTCAGCATAATGGTGATGGATGCCATTGCTAAAGAAAACGCGTTTGGCATAGACCACAAACTGTTGGAAATCATCACATTCCCGATTGCCTTGATAGCTATTGAGAATGGCTTCCAAGGTCTTACGGATCACGAGATTATGCTTGTAGTTTTGATCGAAGAGGATGTCGCGCCCCGATTTGGCGGCCTCGCCGAGATAATAAAGGTATTCCTTTTGGCGCAAGGTCAGGTTTTCCCAGCCAGGGATTTGGTAGCGCATGATGCGGATGTCGGCGAATTGGTCGACAAGGTATTTGAAATCAGTCATTTAACTACAGATTACACGGATTAAACGGATTGGTTTGAAAATGAAAGGGATGCAAGCATCCAATTGTACAGATTGGCTCGCGTCCCGAAGTCTCGCGTCTCGCGTCAACAAAAAAAGAAGGGTAAGCTACTTATATCGCACCGCTACAACCTCCTACCCTTGCTACATTCCTGTCCTGGGGGATTTCAGAGGGAGCTGGTCGTATAAGACTTACCCGATGCAAAAGTACGGACTTTTCTTGGATTGGCAAGCGAAAAAGAGAAAAAAATTATTTGAATCATTGCAACGGTTTAAGCCACAGCCCGTTTTCGAATATCAACACTTGTGGCAAAGCAGTTTTTTGAAGTCGGTGACGAAACAAGAAAAAAAACGCCGACATCGCTGCCGGCGTTTCAGTTCATTGGTTTACCTTGCGCTTCCTCACAAGGCAATATGCAGTGCCCAAGCCTATCAACAACGCAACTCCTGAACCGAGCGGCGCAGGTTGGTCGCCCTCCAAATCGTGGCCATTGGGAACGCCTGGCACCCCATTGTCGTTCAGCAGGCTGTTTTGCCTGAAGCCAGCTCCATAGTACACTTCATCGGCAACTGAACCTCGGCCAAACAGCCACCACCTTGACCATCCTTGTTGGAAAAATGCTGCGCTTGTGTGCTTGTGGCAACTCCCATGACAAGACTTAAAGTCATCATTATCTTTTTCATCGTGTCTCAGTTTTAGTTGACGATTACTTTTTGTGTCTTGACGTTGTCACCGTCGATGAGGCGCAACACATACACGCCAGCGGGCATTCCCGTGGTAGAAATGTTGCGTGCAACGTCTGTGAAAACGCGCACCACACGCCCCAACATATCCATCACCTGTAGGGACGCACCGCGTGCATCCGCCAACAAACGGATTTCGCCATCGGCATAATAGGCAATGGGCTGGCCATCAGCAGATGGGCCTTCGGCGGAACCAGAAAACACGAGGCGGAACCGCGAGGCATAATCAGTGGTCTTGGCAGTGAAAGTGTAGCTCATTCCCCCAGCCGTCATTGCGGACTCTGTTCCGCAATCTTCTGTGCTTTGGGAAGTGAGCAGATTCACATCCGCACCCGTAAGGTTATCTATAAGGTGCAGATAATCACAGTCGGTGTTCAAAAGGTCGGCGGCAATCGTGTAGCTCCCATTATACAAAGCCTTGAAATACAGCGGATATTCCATCACGTCTTCCCTGCGTTCAGCCACGGCAAAGTCTATGTCTTCCTGACGGAAATACAACTCCGACGCACCTTCGTTCATCCGTAGTTTGGGCAAGCCTCCGCCTTCGGTGACCTTCAAATAAGCTCGGTCGAGCATCTTACCGTTTTCGGTGAGCACGAGGCGCACATAGCCATTGCTTGCCACGTCTCTCGTGGCGGCATTGAAGCTGACATTGCCCTCCTGACACTGCACGAAGAATCCTTCAGCCGGACGAATCGGTTCGTCGTCGGCATCGGTGTAGGCCATCAAAGCGTTGCCGTTGCTGACTTTGTAATATGCCGACAATGTGGTGCCATTCAGCTTCAAGCCATTGATAGCCACATTGTTCGTAAACGGATTGCCTATCAGGTTGAATCCACGCAGCCGCCCAGCCGAGGCTGAGTTGGTTACAACCGTGCTGATTTCGGCATTGGAGGCTTTGGCCTGTCCGTCGAAAGTCAACGTGCGGGTGTTTTGCGAGGCATACAAATAACCGATTCCATTCTCAAGCATGGTGATGCCGTTGTCGCTGTTCTTTTGGTTCAGCCAATAATGCATAGGCTCATGATAAACATATAAATCATAGCTACCCGTGGTCAACTGGCTGAGCGCCATGCCGTCTTTCAGTGGCGTGGCAATGGTGTACCAACCGCCGTCCTCGCTGTTGCCATAGCCAATGATTTCCTTGTTCATGGAGAAATAGGTGCCTTCCGTTGGGTTGACGAGTTGCGAGCCGAGGCCAAGGTTGATGCGCGTGTCGTAGGTGTTCGAAATGCTTTCCGTTGCAGCCAATGTCTTGCCATCATTCACACTGATCGAACTTCCATAAGTCATTGTCAGCGAACTCACTGTTGCATCCTCATCCACAACACATTGTGTCGTCACGATTACGTCGTCGTTGTTGCTCAACAAGTTACGCGAGGGATTGATCCAGTTGCTCGGGTCGCTCCAAAGCGTGCCGTTAGTGCCAACGAAGATATGCGCATTCTGCACATCTGCCACATAGAAATGACGAACGGCGCGGACGCGGCGGTTTTCGCCCTTGTTTGACGAGCCCAAGGCGAAACTCGGCGTCCAAGCCTCATTCGCAGAGCGTTCCGTACTGCTCCAATAGGCATCATCGGTAAGCAATGTGCCACCAGCGTTGATGATGGCGGTCTCTATCATCGGCAAGGCAGCATAGAGCTTGCGCATCTGTCCCGCCGTGGGCAAAAACCACTGGCGGTTGTAGTCCACTTGGTTGGCAGCATATTCATCATGGCCGACAAACCAGCCGCGCATCACTCGGCTGTTTCGCCTGCCATCCAAATCAGACAGGAGGTCGAAAACGGGGTCCGGATTGAGGTTTTCCATGGCCAACACATCTTCTCCCGTGTTGCCCCAAGCACATCCGTCGGAATCGTCAGTGAGGGCAACCTGCCAACCGCCCACTCCCGACGGGTCGGTATAGAACACCACACCCATGCTGCCATCGGCATTGACAATCGTGCTCCCCACGCTACCGGGGCTGACGAAATTGGCGGTCAAGGCACGACTGCGCGTGAAGGTGAACTGATAGGTCGGGTTGTAGGAAACCGTCATTCCCGCCTCGCTCCACGAGTCGAAAACGCAACCCGCTTCAGGATAAGCCGTTACCGTCACAGACTGACCCGATGAAAACTCACCCGAGCCTGAGACTGAAGTCGTGCCAAAGCTCGCATTGTTGGGTTTGGCAGTGACACAATTCGGACCAGCAGTGGCAAAACCTCTGATGGCTCGCACCCGACTTGTGCCGCCTTTGTTGATGTTATTCATGCCAAATGAAGGAGCCAAAGCGTCGGAGGCGGAATATTCCGTACTGCTCCAGTAGTTGTCTTCAGTAAGCGTGCTTCCTCCAGCAATGGCCAAAGGTTCTTCAATCATTGGCAGAGCAGCATACAGCTTACGCAGCTCACCCGCCGATGGCAAATACCAGCCATTGGCAAAATCGACTAACGTTGCAGCGTATTCATTTTCAATGCCTTGATAGTTGCGGACGGCACGGGTGTTTCGTGCGCCCGAATTGTCTTTTAGAGCCATCAAGTCATTGAAGGGGCAGTTGACCAAACTATATACCTTTCCCGTTGGTCCCCAAACGCAGCCCTCAGAGGCATCTTCCAAAGCCACCATCAGGCCTTCGTCGCCATCGGGACTAAGCCAAAACACCACGCCCTTAGAGCCGTCGGCATTGCAAACGATGCTGCCCACACTGCCCTTCACGGAGAAAACAGCCTTTAGCGAGCGTGTTTGCGTGAAACCGAACTGATACACAGCATCAAAGGAAACCGCCACACCATTCTCGCTCCAATACTCAAAAGCGCATCCGTTTTCGGGCATGGCCGTGACGGTAACCGTTTGGCCAAGTGCAAAAGTGCCGTTGCCCGAAACCATAGCCGTACCTAAGCTGTTGTTGTTGGACGAGACAAGGACGACATTGCTCCCCGCTGCCACAAATTGGCGAATGGCCCTGACGCGACACGACGAGGTTTTGCCCGCATTGCTCATGGCGAAAGAGGGAACGAGGGCATCCGATGCCGAATACTCCGTGCTGCTCCAGTAGTTTCCTTCAGCCAGTGTGGTGCCTCCCGCCGCAGTGATGGCACTTTCGACAAAAGGCAATGCGGCATAAAGCTTACGCAGCTCGCCCGCCGAAGGAAGATACCATCCGTTGGCATAATCCACCGTCGAAGCGGCATATCCGTTGTCGATGCCTTGCGCAGCGCGTATGATACCTGTGTTAAGATAGCCAGAAAGGTCGTTCAACGCCGTGATGTCGTTGAATGGCACGCTCTTCAAGTTGACGATGTCGGTAGCTGGTCCCCAAGCGCAGCCCTCAGAAGCGTCTTCTAAGGCCACCATTAGTCCTTCGGTGCCATCCTGGTTGAGATGGAACACCACGCCCCGACTGCCATCGGGGTTGGTGACGAGGCTGCCTATGGCATAGTTAGTGCTGACGAAAGTGGCGGTGAGATTGCGGTTGGCTCTGGCATAGAACGTATAATAGTTAGCGGTAGCAACAATTTCGCCGTTTTCCATCCAACCATTAAAACGATAGCCTGGATTGGCATGAGCCGAAACCGTCACAACACTCTCGGCGGGGTAGGTGCCGCCGCCGCTGACACTGCCTCCCGCCGATGATGAAGCCACGGCTGTGATGGTGTAGCTCCTTGGGACAAAATGCGCCACCAAGGTTCTGTCTTGCGTGACGGTGAAAGTGTATTCGGGTTGGCGCGAATACAGAATTGAGCCAAGCGCGTTGTTGTACCAACCCGTGAAAGCGAAACCCAAGTTTGGCGTGGCCGTTACGGTGCATGATGAATTATAGGCATACAATCCACCACCTGCCACAGTTCCATATAGTTCTCCATTAACAGATGTTTCAACCTTGTAACCGTAAGTAAAGGAAACAGAACTACCACTTTCTTGTATGTCGAAAATAGAAATGACATTATCAGCAGTTCCATCAGAAAGACATGGGGAGGGGTCTGTATTCCGATTAAACGAAACCCTACCAGATTCCAAACCATAGAACGATTCATTCAGTCGACCTATATTTGTTATGGATCCCCCTGGCCTAAACACATACAACTCATCATACAGACCTTGAGCTGGATATGCGCCAATATTACCACCATAATTCTTCGGTGTCTCGTTGACCCTATAGATTACTAATCCTGTGCCATATATGTTTTCATCGAACGGTTCGTTTTGATGTCGATATTCCATTATATAATACTGATTAGGATCGGTTGAGGGAATTCTGTATGCATTCTGAGTTTTATGGTTTCCTAACGAATACAATGTATATTCGCCCGGTTCGGTAATCGTAGGAATATCATCAATCCAATTGAGATATTTCCATTTGACATAGGCACTGGTGTTGCTGATTTCTTGGCCAGTAAAACCTGAATTTGCACTAACACACATAATATCCCATCTGCCCAATGGATCAGGGTTGTCGGCACTATTATCAGCATGATAGAAATCAGGAGCACCAAACACATGGATCAGTTCATGACAAAAAGTATTCAAATAAAACCTATCGGACTTCAAAAGCTCAAAAGTGTATAAGTACGGCCTTTTACCATTAATCCTGACCTCTGTATCTTCGTCAAATTCCCATTTATGAGGCCATAGCAAATAGCCCCAACTATTAGGGTCTATTCCAGTATTAATTGCAAATGAAATGACATCTACACAATTATCATTATTATAATCAAGGTTCAAAGACTCTGGAATCGGATAATTATCATTGACATAATTGATGGCATTTTCCAATAAATGGATTTCCCTTTGCCTTCTTTCGTTGTCATCAAGATAGCCATCGGTGTTATCTATACTATAAGGCACATAATAATTTCTTTCATGCGAATCCAAATAGCACCGTATTTGATTGTTATTTGGGCTTGGATAATACGACGATATAATATGCGTTTGATTGTAGGAAGCCGTTTTGAAGTAGTTGTATACCGACCGCGCCCCTGGATCCGTCGAGTTGAACATATAGTCTACCTCGCTGAAAGTCTTTTCCGTGATTACAGGGTCGTCGGCAAAGGAAATAAAGATGACGATATGGTTGATTTCGCCTCGGTTCCTATTAGGGCTTCGGTCGGACGACACCTTGTAGGGATTGGGGCCTTCGATTTCAAGCCTCCTTTGTCTATATTCCTCGTTTGAGATGGTTAGCCGAGGCTGCCTGATGGCTCTTGTGGGATTTGTCCTGCCCACCACCAACTGGGTCGCAACCAATTTGCCTTCCACCTTGTCGGCATACACATAATAACCCGTTTCGGGGTGCTGTACAATAGTATAGCCGTCGGCATCGTGCATGTAATGGTAAAACTCATCACCCGTAGCGAATATGTGAAGGGTGTCTCCATTGGGCTGCACTACGGTAACTGGCACATTGTCGAGCCAGGCGGCTTGAACCGCCCCGCCCCATAACACCGTGACCGAAACCAACAGCATCAGCCACAAAAACCGTAACTTGCTCTCTCTTCGCAATTTCATAGATCTTCGCTTTAAGATTAAAAGTTGATGGCGGCACGGACACCATGCCCATTTGGTTTACAGTAGTCGTAATACACAGGTAAGCCATGAGCGGTATAATAACCATAGGTTGTCAGCTCGCCAGAGGATTGTATATACCAAGCACCATGACTATTGCATTCGGTGGAAGACCAACAATCCCATCCGTCACCTGTATTGAAAACAGTGCCACCAACAGCAGTCAGGCTTACGTTCACTTCTGCCAAGTTGCCATAGAGATAATTCAACTGTCCAATGGTCGGCACATACCAACCGTTATCGAAGTCAACGGCATAAAAGGCCGGATGGTTGGTGCTGTGCTCGCGCACAATACGAGTGTTCTCGTAGCCGTCCAAATCGTAAATAGCTTGGCGTTTGTTGCTGTAGTTGGGCAAGGGCGTTTCACCATTGCCCCAAGCATAGCTCCCCGCATCCTCCAAAGCAATCGCCCAGCCGTGCTGCCCCGTGTTGTCCACATAGAAGACCACGGCCTTGGCGGTGTGGGTGCCGGCGTTGTAGTTGGCGGGGCTAACGATGAGGTCGCCCTCGCAGAGGATGTCGCCCACATGGGCTGTTTGTGCGTTCATTTTCGGCATGGCCACGCCCATCAGCAGGCCAAGCAAGAGGGCGTTTGCCGCCCTTCTCAATTGTAATGTGTTTAATTTCATTTGTTTAAGTATTTATAGATTTGTGTTTTCCACATTGTTTTATCTGAGCTATAAAAACAGCGAAGGCTTTACTTTTGGTTTAGTTGTTCAAGAGGGCCTTCGACTGCCGGAAACTACAACTATACAAGTAAAGCCCACGTGTAAGAAAACACGTGAGCGCCGCTTTACTTGCTTGTAGATTCCATGAGAGTTGTCGAAGTTCTCTTGAACAAGCTGTTAAGCTAACGCTTTTCTATAAATATGTCAGGTTCGGGAGGGTTATTTGTTCATGGGCGGATTTCTTTTGTAAGACTTTAGTTTTATATGATTGTTTAAACGGCAATGCCGGTTTGCATCACGTCATCGTAAAGCGGCGACCAACGGTCTTCGGCCATCAAAACGGGTTCAATAAGGAAACTCACCTCTCGCGTATCACGCCAAAGCAAAGCGGAAATCTCAAACTTGCGGTCACCGTAGGTAGGCACAATGACAGCCACGTCTATGTCGCTGTCAGGGTTGGCATAACCCTTTGAGTAGGAGCCAAACATCATAACCTTCGGCTCGTCTTTGAAACGCTGCATTATGACCTGCTTGTAGCGTCTGACGAGTTCGAGAGCCTCGTTGCGGCTGAGAGTTTTTCTGTTATCCATTGCATCAATTGTTTGGTTTCGTCTATCAGTTGTCGACATATTTGTGGTGTCAATTTCGTGCCAAAGCCTCCTTGTCCTCTGGGTAGCGTGCCTCAATGTTGTAGTTGGTAACGAGGTCGAGGAAGTCCTTCTGCCCATCACTCATTTTGTCATAAAGTCCACAACCTTCTGCCAACCTCATGTGATGGTGCGTATATGGCGGAGTGTCAGCCCGAGTGCCACACCAATATGCCTTCAAAGTCTTTTCAATCACTTGATGGCACATAAACGCGACATATAGCCAACGTCCAGTCCGATACATGGCCTCAGCTGTTTTGAGATCATAATCGGCAATGTCAATCCGATATGCTACTTTGTCGTTTACCATCTTCAGCGGTTGTATGTAACTATAACGCTTGCAAAAATACAAATTATTTTCAAATTCCAACGTTTTTCCTTTGAAATTAGTTTCGTTTTACCTTCATAGCTACACCATACACCCTTCTCCCCTATCGTTAACTCGCTCTCTCATAAATCAACACTTTATCCTCGTTTGCGGTCTTGGCGGCAAAAGGAATTGTCGTTGAGCTTATTCGTGCCCGTAACTCGACCCGTCGAAGCAATGCGTGCAGAGGTCGCACTTGGGCAGGCCAATGGCATTCACCACACTATCCAAGGTATTGAATTTCAATGTATCGACTCCGACATGTTTGCGCAACATCTCCACAAGATTGGCATATTCGGGCGAGGTCGGGTCGCAGTATTTCTCGATGTTTTTGTTGTCGTCGCCTTCCAATTCCTCGACGCATCGGCGCGTGATCAGCTCCAAAATGTTCTTCGAAGCCGAGAAATTAAGGAACGGGCAACCATAGAGCAAGGGCGGGCAACTGATGCGCACATGCACCTCCTTGGCGCCGAAGTCGTAGAGCATCTTCACGTTGTCGCGCAGTTGCGTGCCACGCACGATCGAGTCGTCACAGAAGGCCACTTTCTTGCCTTCGAGCAAGGCTCGATTGGGAATCAGTTTCATCTTGGCCACATGCTCTCGCTGGCTTTGGTTGACCGGCATGAAACTACGCGACCAGGTGGGCGTGTACTTCACCACACCGCGCAGATACGGCACCTTGCGCACGTTGGAATAGCCCAAGGCCATGCCGATGCCAGAATCGGGAATGGCGGACACGTAGTCGATGTCGACATAGTCGTGCTTGCCCATCTCGCGGCCTTCGTTGTAGCGCGCTTCTTCCACATTGATGCCCTCGTAGTCGGAAACAGGATAGCCGTAATAGATCCACAAGAAACTGCAAATCTGCTTCTTAGGACTTGGCGGCAACAGCTGTTGGACACCATCGAGCGTAACCTTGACGATTTCGCCAGGGCCCACGTTGTAGCAAGTCGTGTAGTCGAGGTTGATGTAGCTATGGCTTTCCGAAGCTACCACATACCCCTCATCGCCCTTGCCGACGACGATGGGCGTGCGTCCGTAATAGTCGCGGGCGGCGATGATGCCGTCCTCGGTGAGGATGATCATCGAGCAGGAGCCTTTCACCTTATTATATACATTCTTGATGCCGTCGACGAAATCCTCGCCCTGCGTGATGAGCAGCGCCATCAGCTCGGTGGGATTGGTGGCACCCGAACTCAGTTCGGCAAAGTGCTGACGGCTGTCGAGACAATGGCTGACCAACTCGTCCAAGTTGTTGATTTTAGCCACCGTAGCGATGGCGAACTTGCCGAGATGCGAGTTCACCACAATCGGTTGTGCATCCGTGTCGCTGATGACGCCAATGCCGATGTTGCCGGTGAATTTGCCCAACTCGTCGCAGAACTTCGTGCGGAAATACGAATTCTCGATGTCGTGGATCGAACGGTGAAAGAGTTCTCCGTCGTAGGTCACCATGCCGGCGCGTTTGGTGCCCAAATGAGAGTGATAGTCAACGCCATAGAACAAGTCCTTGACGCAAGCGTGTTTTGAAACGGTTCCAAAGAAGCCACCCATAATTGTCTCGTTTTATTTGTGTTAGTCCAAAAAACAAAAAACCATCCAAGAGAAAATGTCCCTTAGATGGTTTGCAAAAATACGGATTTTCGCCTATGTTCGACAAGATTTTTGTAATTTTGCGCGATTTTTTTGTAAAAGTATGATACTCAAACTCTACCCGACGAATCCCAACCCGCGCTATGTCAAGATGATCTTGGAATGCTTAGCCGATGGCGGGACCATCATCTTCCCCACCGACACCCTTTATGGTCTTGGCGGCTGCATCAACAACCAACGCACCTTTGAGCGTATCTGCCAGATCAAAGGCATCCGCAAGGAGAAGGCCAACTTCTCATTTATCTTCCACGACCTTAGCATGTTGAGTGAGTTCACCAAGCCCATCAACAACGACATCTTCAAGATGATGAAACGCAACCTTCCCGGGGCGTTCACCTTCATCCTCGAAGCCAACAACAACATCCCACGCATCTTCCAGAGCAAGAAGAAGACCATCGGCATCCGCATCCCCGACCAGCCCATCATCACCAATATCGTCAGGGAGTTTGGAAGCCCGATTATGACCACCTCTTTGTCCGACGAGGAGGATGAAATCAACCCCTACCTCACCGATCCTGAGGAGATTTATGATCGCTACAAGGACTTGGTGGACATCGTCATCGACGGTGGCCCTGGCGACAACGAAGAAAGTACCGTTGTGGATTGCACTGATAATGAAATCGTTATCATTCGTCAGGGCAAAGGTTTGCTTGACGAATGAAAAAAATTTGGCGCAAAACGGCGTTGATAAAGAAAAAAGCTGTACTTTTGCAGCCGCTTAATCCCCCTTACCCCCTTAAAAGGGGGAAGCGAGGATGACTCGGTAGCTCAGCAGGTAGAGCACAACACTTTTAATGTTGGGGTCCTGGGTTCGAGCCCCAGCCGGGTCACAAGCGTTGGAAATCAGTCTTTTAAGGCTGATTTCCTTGCTTAAAGTGCACACGATTTGCACACGAATTACCGATGTTGAACGACCTTTTCGCCAGGCGAAAAGGAGAAAAAAAAATGTCTGTAATCGAATTTCTGCCCGCGCAATTGAAAAGCAATTCGCACGGATGGTACATTGAATATCAAACATTTAATCCCAACATTGGAAAAATGCAGCGTTTTCGCACACATGTCAATGTGTTGCGAAAACACTATCCTCGGCTTGCCGACTTCAAAGCACATTGCAACGGCATCATCAACACCATCAACGCGAAGCTCGCTGGTGGTTGGTCTCCTATTGGCGAAAACCAAAATGCGAGGTTTTACACCTCGCTTTCGGTCGTAATTCGTGCATACCTGGCCGAAAAGCAGGATGAACTTCGCCCCGACACGCTCCGTTCTTACAAGTCGTTTTGTACCATCTTCGGGGCTTGGGTAAACGAGAATGTCCCCGACTGCCAAGCCATCTTATTTAATAAGGTGCTTGCCATTCGATATTTGGACTATTGCTCGGTTGAACGGAAACTCAAGGGGCGTTCATGGAACAACCAACTCAAAGCGGCACGGGCACTGTTTTCTTGGGCGGTGGCAAAGTGCTACTGCAAAGAAAACCCGTTTGGTGGCATCAAGCCAAAGCGTGAGGCCGAAAAACGAAGGGTTTTGATACCTGCCGACACGCGCAAACGGATTACGGCCTATTGCAAGGAAAACAACCCAGGCTTGCTCATAGTGAGCCAGTTGGTTTACTCCTCGCTCATACGGCCAAAGGAAATCCGTTGCATCAAGGTGGGTGATGTGTTTTTGAAAGAGCACTACATTCTAATCCGTTCCGAAGTTGCCAAGACGCACTTTGCTCGTATCGCCACCATGAATCCCATTTTGGAGGGTTTGGTGGCTGATTGGATCAAAGGTGCCAATGGCGATGACTATCTTATTGGCAGCAAAGACTACGCTGCCGGAAAGAAACCCATCCCCCACTCTCGTTTCTCGAAGGATTGGATAGAAATGCGAAAAGCGCTGCATCTCCCCGACGAAATGGAACTTTACTCCTTACGCGATACCGGAATTAACGAAATGTTGAAATGTGGCATCGACCCGTTGACGGTCATGCAACACGCGGACCACCATGATCTGAGCATGACAACTCGTTATGCGAATCATGTTGACCCGCATTTGGTTGAGACAATTTCAAAGAAAGCACCCAATTTCTAACCAAATTCATAATCACATGATCAAAAAGATTCGTTACAGACTGGTGTGGAACCGGAGCGGTTCCCTCAACCAGCGCGGAGAGGGCCTCGTTCAGATTGAGGCCGAACAGCAAGGTCGGAAAGCCTACTTTTCGACACACACCTACCTGAAGCCCGAGCAGTTTGCCCGGGGCTGTGTGGTCAACACCGATTTGGCCGATGCGTTGAATTACACCCTTTTCACGATGATCCGAGAGGTCGAAGCCGTCGAACTCGACTACATCAAGAAAGGTGTCGAAGTCACGCTTCCAATGCTGAAAGAGGCAGTCAAGGCGCATTTGTCGCCCTCGGCAAAGCTGACCGACTTCGGAAACGAAGTGGTCGGCCAAAGTGAGCGCAACGAGCTGACCAAACAAAACTACAAGACACTTTTCAACAACATCGACAAATTCAAGCCTGGCATCCATGTTGCCGAGATTGACTACCAGTTTGTCGTGTCCTACGACAAATGGCTTCGGTCGAGCGGCATTGCCCACAACACACGGATCAGCCGCTTGCGGTTGTTCCGTGCGGTGCTCAATGAGGCAAAGAAGCGCGACATCATCAGTGCCAATCCATTCGACAAGTTCCGCATCCAGCAGATGGTCAGCAAAAAAGGCTATATCACAAAAGAACAACTTCGACAGTTAGAGGCTATGAAGTTGAAAGGCTATGAAGAAATCGTGCGTGATGCCTTCCTGGTCGGGTGTTACACCGGATTGCGCTTCAGCGACATCACGGCCTTGCGGCAAAACCACATCATCGGCGGCTGGTTGGTCATCGCCATGCAGAAGACCAAGTTCACCGTTGAGATTCCCATCGGCAAACTCTTCGACGGGAAGATGTTGGCCATGGTGGAAAAATATGGCGGCAACATTGGCCGCTTGACAAAGAAACTCGGTCCCAACGCCACCGTCAACAAGACGCTTCGCGGCTTGCTCGATGCCGTTGGAGCCGATGCCAAGATAACCTTCCATAGCTCACGCCACACCTTTGCCACCTTGCTCGGTCAGCAGGGCGTTGACATCACGGTCGTGTCGAAGCTGCTTGGCCACACCAAGTTGCAGACCACGGAAATCTACCGGGAAGTGGACCGCCATTCAATCGAAATTGAGGTATCGAAGGCTCGCCAAGGGGACTGAATCACCCATTGCGGCGCGCCTCCCTATAGCATCGGTAGGCAGCATCAAGCTGGCTGTCGGTCAGCGTGAAGTTGCCGTTCTCGATGTAGCTTTCATAGATGATGGACGCGTAGCGGTGTTTTGGGTCCAGGGCATCAACGAGGGGCTTCAGCCGTTGTAGCTGCCCGATAGTCAGCCCGATATGGGCGGCAAAGTCGGGCGTGAGGAACTTGATCATTTGCATGGCGGGCTTGGGATGATCCAAGGCGTATGCAATAAGTTCGTCGGCACTGGCGGCACGCCACTCGAACACGCATTTTCCAGGGGTTGAGGTTTGGCGGTAGTGTTTATAGCCTTTGGGGGTATCGTCAAGAACAATCCAATCTTTGTCCTTTGGCTGGAAATCAGCCAAACAGGAGAAGAATGCACTTGACCCGGTCAAGAATTTTTTTTGCATCGCACGTGAGGGAATTTGGGACATGAGGAATAATTCGGGAACAATTATTCGCTGATTGGCATTACTATGGTATGTAAAGTTGTGGTTTACAAGGTTTTCAGTGAAGAATTTCAACTTGTATGGCAACGAATTGTTTGCCTATTCTTGCACAAATAGCGCAAGAATAGGCAAATTCCGTTGCTGAAAAGTCCGATTATTGGACCAAATCAGCAGGGTTGAAAATCTTCAAAGTGCCTTCCGTTGTCTTGGCCGCAACCTGGGTGTAAGCCTTGTTTGCGGCGAAGCCGATGGTCAGCTTGTTTTGTGCTGAAGCACCTGCCGTTCCGTTGAGGATTTGCGCGTTCTTTACTGGCGCGCTGCTGCTGCCACCGGTTACGCTGCAATACTGAACGCCGTCAAAGACAGTGATTGTTTGACAGTAGTTCCCGAACGAGTTGTCTTCGCAGTTGTTCCCGAGTGTGTTGTATTGGCAGTAGTTCCCGAATGAGTTACCGCCACAATCGTTCCCGAATGAGTTGTATTGACAGTCGTTCCCGAACGAGTTGTTGTTGCAACTGTTCCCGAACGTGTTATCGTGGCAGTAGTTCCCGAACGTGTTATATCGGAAATCGTTCCCGAACGAGTTTCGGTAGCAATTGTTCCCGAACGAATTATTCCAGCAATTGTTCCCGAACGAGTTGCTGTTGCAACTGTTCCCGAACGAGTTCCAGTTGCAACCGTTCCCGAACGAGTTTTGGTAACAATCCGTTCCGAAAGTGTTGTGTTGGCAGTTACTGCCAAAGCTACTCCCATAACAGCCTGATCCAATGGCAAAATCATGGCAATGGGCTCCAAATTTAAGGCCTTCGTTTCTCTTTGCGCCGATAGTCATATTGTAGCATCCGGCATTGAAATCGTAACCATCCACTTCGTAGTTGTAAGTCGTTGTATACATTTGCACAAAAACAATGTTGTTGAGCAATTGCACTTCGTGTCCGTCTTCGTCGTCAACTACTTGGAACGCTTGTCTCGCCTTCATGACTCCATTAGACGGATGATATTTGTCTGGATAACCGCCAAATCTTTCATCTTCCGTCAACATGCCTTTTACAGAAACATCTCTCACTTGTGCGACATCTTCTAAATCATCGAAGCCGTTGAAGGTGTAGACCCAAATCGTGTCGCTTTCGTCCTCGACATCGAAAACTTCAGGAATGTCACCTGGAATTCCTAGATAAAGGAATTTGGCATCTGCATAGGAACCTTCAACATATTCTCCAGATACTTTTACTCTCTTGAACATGATGTTCTTGAAGTCATACGGGCACTCGTTGTTCCACTCGTCCTTCATCAAATACACAACTCCTTTGCCGTTCTCGTCATCGGCCCAGGCGAAGCGGTTGGTGTCATTGTCGAGGCTGTACTTCAGCTGCCAGGCTTCGAGTTTGCAGTTGGCGAAGTATTCGTCACCCTCATGGTGGGCGGCAAATGCGTTCTCGTTCAAGTGGCTGGTGCCGTCGGCGCGGACGATGATGTCGAAAGCGTGGTTGGCGCTTTGGGTGTCCTGCTGCGTGGTGGTGCAGACATAATCCGTGATGCGGTACCAGGTGCCGGGCACGAGGTTGCCGCCATCGCGCAAGGCCTTCAGGGCGGCGTAGGTGATCGATACGGCAAGCTTTGCAGCGGCTCCGCCGCCGCCACCGCCGTTGCCACCTTGGTTAAGTGTGGTGTTGAATCCATCCATGGTTAGTTAGTTTTAAGGTCGTTGTAATTGATTGTGACCTTGGTCAAGGTCGTTGCACTCAGGCGCACTTTGTCGCCGATGTAGAACTGGAACGGCGCAATGGCCACGCCATTCTCAAACTCGATGTCGTGGTCCACTTCCTTATAGGTCACGCCATCGACGCTCACTTCCATCACAATGGGGCCCGTGCCCTCGATGTGAATCCTGCCGGAGTTGCCCCCAGCCTCAAACCGAACGCTGTTGCCTTCGATTTGCTTTGAGTAGTCAGAAATTTTGTTGGTGTTCATATCTTCAAAATTTTGAAAAGTGTCTGTTTCGCAGTCCAGGATGCCGTCGGACAACACAATCTTGCCCTTATAGGTGGGCACCGGCGTGGTGTCGGGGCACTGGATGTCCATCGTGACACCCTTAGCCGATCCAGGCGAGTCGCCCGAGTCGCCGTTAGGCGTGATTGTGGCTCGGTAGTCACGGTTTCCAATGATGTAGTACTTGCCATCGTGCTTGATGCAGAAAACGAAATCGCCGTTGCTGGCGAACTTGGCGAAAGCGCGCACTTCGTTGGCAAGTTTCGGATACGACAGCGTGGCATGGTTCACCACCACCTTGCAGTCGGTCTCGCCTTGGTAATCCCAATCAATCTTGCCCTTGCCTTGCGTGGAGTAGAAACGGTTCCACCAGCAGCCAGGCTGCAATTCAAAGTCGCCGTCATATTCGGCATAGCGGCCTTCCATCAAGGCCTCAAAAGCGTCCTCGATGGTCGGCCAACGGCGGATGTAGTGTTTCGGTATATAAAACACCACATCGCTGATGCCAGAAGGGTTCACGGAGCCAAGTTTGAAGCTGATGTCATTCATTTGTCACCTCCTCTTCGTCTTCGGGTTGTTGCTCGGTTGGCCTTGGCTCGTTTCTTCTGTCGATGTCGCCGATGGTGAGGCTGGTCTTGCCGTGTTGCAGCCTCGCGTCGATGCCGCGCATCATGCTGGCAAACACCGTCCACAGGGCGGCGAAGGCGAACGCCCACGAAATGAAACGTAGCACCGACGGGTGAATCTCCGCCATCGGCGGGATGAAGAATGCCGTGATGCCTATCGCCATGGCCAATCCTGCCAAAATCCAGAATGGCACGTTCTCGATGACGCTGTGTTTGATGATCTTTCCCATGGCTTATATGTTTGCGGTTGGGTAATAATTGATGATGAGTGTCGCGACATTTGCGTTCTGTGTCGCAAAACGGATGGTGGCATCCTCTTTCTTGTCGATGATATATGGATTGGCGTCAACACCGGGCGTGATGCTGCCCGAGGCCGTTGCGCTGCCGTTGAGGAAATAATAGATTGGCGATTCGCCAGCCGTACTCAAGCTGCGTGGATCGGTGACATAGACCTTCGTGGCTGGGATTTCGATGTCGTCCGTCTCGAAGCCGCCTTGCCCGTCGCTTTCGAAGGCGATTTCCATCTGCTTGGTGTCGTCGTGGAGTTCTTCGGCCTGGTCTGCCACGCTCTGGTGCAGGCTCCGGTCGGGCCGCTCGGTGTCGGCCACCACGTTTTCGGTCTCGTTCAGGATATAACTGAAAGGCGAGCCTGCCAACTGGCCGAAGTCGCTCATGGAGAGTTCTGAGCTGTCGACCACGATTTCCAAGTATTTCATCGTATCGGGGTCGTATTTCTCGGCACCTTGCTTGGCGGTCAGCAATTCGTAGATCCAATTGCGTTGGCGGTTGGGCACCTGGCCGATGTGCTGCGTCCAACGGCGCATGTCGTCGGTGTCGTCCAAGGCGCGGTATTGGTGGCCAAATCGACCGATGTTGTGTGTGATGTCGGGGGCGAGCACGTTCTCGCCTTTGCAGATCAACGTGTCGATGCCGCCCAAGGCATTCACGAAGAGGAAGTATTTCTCACGGCCGCTGCGTTCCTCGTAGATGTAACGCTGGCGGCAAACCTCGGTGTCGTTTTCGTCCGTCAGGATGAGGTCGTAATAGCCCTTCAATTGGCTCGGCAGCGCGTTGGCCATGCGGACGAGGCGGCTGTAGCGCACGTTGCAGCTGTAAACGCCCTCCACCGTGTCTGTCTTCACCTCAATATCCAACGACGTGCCATTGTTCCTGTAGAAGCGGGCTGTCAACACATAGCCTCCCGTCTTGTTCGGGTCCCACCATGTCAGCCATTCGGGGGCTTCGTAGTTGGTGGTTTTTTCCATTGGTTGGTTGGTCAGGAAGTTGGCCCTGCCCCATTGGTAAAATGGTGTTTCCGACTTCAGTCGGGCGTTGGCCACATACCACGAAACGTAGTTGGTGTCGCCGGGCGTGTCTTCGCCAATGTAGACCTCGAACGCGGCCGTGAACTCGCGACGGTATTCCACATGGGCGATTTCGTCGGTGCCCGTGGTCGGGATGAGGGTCTTCAGGTAGTCGTCGTAAAGCCCACGGAAGTCGATGGAGATTTGGCCGTTGAAATCAGGTGCATAGATGCCCTTGAAGACAACCTCGTTGCCGATACTCAAAATGGCCAGCAACGTGTTGCCCGTGGTGATCACGAAGGGCGGCACCTCGTTCTTGGCGTAGGTGCGTCCCGCGATTGGCTTCTGTGAGAAATCGTTGATGTTCATGTCTGCAAAATTATTCCTATAGGTGTTTCATGGAGTGACAAATCACGCGGGCACTGCCGTAAACGTGAAGGTCACGATTTGGTTGGTGAAGGTCTCATCGCAATCATGCGACACGACATAAGTTTCATGCCCCTGTGGATTCAGCTCCGGCTCGTATTCGATAACCTCCCGATAATGGATGGTGATGATGGCCTGTCGCGACATCGTGACCACATCGCCCTGCGTAGGTGTGCCGGGATTCAGTTCCTCCCCGACATACTGCACCGAATAGCTGCCGTATTCCAGGAAATGCGACTCCACGCCCCAATTCGTGTCGGGCACGTCGATGTCGCCGAAGTTGGGGCCGCCGCCCATCTGTGTCCATAGCGCCTGCACCGCCTGCATGATGTTGCTGGTGACCTCCCAAACATACTCCGACATCGCGCTGGGCAGTATGGCACTGTCGGTGATGCCGTTGGTGTAGGTCTTCACTAAGATGTATTTGGCCTCCGTCAGCCCCTGCTTTGCCGCTATTGGTGCCGACAGGCTGACCGGCAACAGATGCTGCCCTTGGCAGAGCTTCAGGCGTGTCATGTCCATGCCAAGGATTTGACCGATGGTGAAGCGCACCCTGCCGTCAAGGTAGGTGGGATGGTTCAGCAAGATGTTGTTGAACTTGCTCCAGCAGGCATCGTAAAGGTCATAGGGCGTGGTACCGAAGTTGAGTTCCATGAAGTGTTTGTTGCTTACGGGCAACTTATACGGAATGACGGGTTGCGTCGTACCCGTGGTGTAGTAGAAGAAATGGGCAGTGTCCGTCACGGCCTGCACGACGATGATGTCCTGTTTCTCGTCGGTGGCCGAATCGTTGTACGAAGTGTGGGCGTGTTTGCGGTCGCCGATGAAAGGCGCGGCCCAAATCGCACCAGCCTTGCCTTCGCAAAGCATAAGCGGGATAACATCCGATTGGCTGAAATCTTCCGTCTCGGAACTGTTGGCACGGTCGTAGGTGAAGTGGTTGGTGCCAAGGAGCTTCAGTTTGCGCAGGGTGTTGTCGAATTGCACGCCGTAGAACTGCCCTGTAGCCCGCCTGAGCAACAACGAGTTTTGTACAGGTGGCGTGGTTGTGGGGTATTGCGCAAACTCTATTTCGTTGACGTAGGCGAAATCTCCATACTTTTCGATCAGTTGGTCGAAAGTCTCGGCGGCGGGGTCTGTGCCTTCAATCGAGTTGGTCGGCGTCATCACCACACGCTTGCTGGGATTGAGCTGTACGGTGAAATCGTCCTCCACGATGGGGGTGATATCCATGTCGGCACCGATGGCCAACATGGTTTCCATCGAAACCACCCTCACCTTGCGGCTGTTTGAATCCACCACCGGCTGCACGTGCCATTTGTTGTTAAGCCAGGTCAAAAAATCGTGCAAGGTACAACTCGGGACGAGGTCCTTATAGAACAAGGTGACGGTCTGGTTGCAGAGGCAGTCGGAGTAGTTGTGTACGACGACTAACCTTTGGAAGGGCCATTCGGCCAGACAGTTTTCCGTCACCTCGTAGCCAAGGAGATGGAAAAGCAGCTCAACGAGCCTCGAAAGCCTGAGAAAAGGCGCAATGCCATAGCCTCGCGGCACCGAGTTGACGGAATCGCCCTCGTGGATGGTCGTTTCGTACACCAACGAGTTGTTTTCCACCCTGTTGAGCCACTGGTACACTTTCTCGCCATTGTCCTCGTAGGGCGACACGGCCACGGGAAAAACCTTGAAGTCGGAATCGGCACCTTCGTAGATTTCCTGCATCTTCAGCATAGCCGTGTCCACGTCGCCGAACACCACATTGTAGCGGGCGAAGATTTCCTTCAGCGTCTTGTTTTTCGATGATATGTAAAGGTCGCTGTTGTCGATGTAGAACGAGGCATTGACGCCCTTGCTGCTATGTACGGTGTCGAATGCCAGTTGCCCATGCTTGCGGATGGGGCCCACTTCGAGTATGGCATCCACTTTGTCGTCGTAGGCTTCGGCGCGGTCGATGCGTTCGCGGTGGTCGATTGCGGCCAGGTTCCTCGACGACGACGGCAATGTGGCCGGAACGCTTGAATCGCCTTCGTCCAACAGGAGCGGGTTGCTCCTTTCCATATTGAAAGAGAAATCGCGAGGCAGGTCGATTTCCCCGTTACGAGTCGTCAGCTTCATCTTGAACCAAGTTTTTTGAATTTCAGGGTTTGGGCATCGAGTTCATCGATGTCTTTGCGTACAACGTAGGCGCGGATGGCACCGTCATCCATCGCGCGGCGGATGGCAGCTTCCACGGCGGCTTCGATGTCGATTTGTGTGGGCATCGCTGCCGACGGGCCACCTCCTTTGCCGGGGGTGAAGCCACCATCGGCGAAGCCGCGACTCATGGAACCACTGCGTCCGTGGCTTCCGCTCTTGCGGTAACGCTCAAGGTTGGCGAAGGTGACGGGATTCTGGCGCACCATCCATGCCGGCGCCACGTATTCGTTGGCGTGGACCACGCCCACCGCCGTCGAGTCCGACGCGGCCTTGGGCGTGAAGCCGCCTTCGCTGTAGCCGGTCATCTTGCGTTCGCCTGTCTTGGGAGCCGATGAAGAGCCTCCACCGCCAACGGAAGTATTCTTAATGGCGTTGCGCTGCGCCACGATGGTGGCCACTTCTGCCGCCGTTGTGGCGGCGATGAGGGCTGCCAATGCGATGCCGAGGTAGGGGCCGCCCTCGGCGTAGGCCTTGATGGCGGCCACGGCGCCGCTGGCGATGGTCTTGGCGATGTTGATGGCCATCTCAGTGTCGGCATACTTTTTCTTCAGGTCGAGCTGCTTCTGCTCGTATTCGGCTTCGATGGCTTCGCGTTCCTCGGCGTTGTCACCAGCAGCGGTGAGTTGCTTTTGGTATTCGGCTTCGAGTTGTGCCGACTCCATCTCCTTCAGTTGGGTGACGAAGTTGGAGGCTTGTTCGGCAAATTGGTTGGCACCTTCAGCGGCCTTTTGGGCATACTCCATGCGAATTTTCAGCTTCGCCATCTGATAATCTCGCTCGGAGATAATGCCTTGGTTGTGCAGTTCTTCGAGTTTCCACATCTCGAAGGCAAGCTCCTCTTTCCAAGTGTCTTCGCCTATGCGTTCCTTCACGCGGGCTAGGTCGTTTTCGAGAATTTCTTGCTCATCGACCAACCGTTTGCCGAGGTTCTGCATCTCCTTCAGCTGGTCGTCCTCTTCCTTTTTCTTGCGGGCGCGGTTGGCTTTGGCCAAGGCGTCCATCATTTCCTGCTGTTGCTTGTTGCTCTTTTCAATCGCCTGGATCTGCCAATCATAGAACTCGTTCATGATTTCGGTCTCATCCTGGCCGTATTGCCGCGCGGCATCAATCTTTTGACGGAAATACTCTGTCTTGGCTGCATAAAGTTTTGACTCGTATTCAGCCTGGTCAATCTCTTGGCGCAGAAGGGACAGTTTCAGTTCTCTCTCTTCGGTCTTGTATTGCTGTTGGATGGCCTTGATGCGGGCGTCGAAGGCTTTTTTTGCCTCTTTTTCGGTGAGGCCACTTCCACCGCCGGCACCACCACCGCCATCTGGGTCTAAGCTCGTGGTACCTGGATTGTTAGAGGCATCTCCAATTTTCCCAAGAAGTTCTCTTTCCTCGGCTTGCAAACCTTCAAGGACATCCTTTGCGTCTCTGGCTATCTTACCAAGGTGATTGATGTTTTGTTCGTAGACTTCTAACTTGGCCCCAAACAATGGTGCTGGTTCGTTCATTGCATCGCTCAATTCCTTGGATGCCTGTTTGTAAGCGTCCTCGGCTTTCATCAATTTATCCTGCAAAGTCGTAAATTCCTCATCTAGGATTTTCATCCGGGTTGCTGCTTTGAGGTTGGTGATATAACGGTCAAGGGCTTCCTTGTTGTTGTCAATCAGTTTCCCTTCTTTAGTGAGGCTGGCATGATAATCAGGCACTATTTTTTTCAGTTCATCTAGAGCCTGTTTACGTCTGGCATAAGATATGTTTTGGTCATCGACAATTTTCGTCAGAGCGACGACCTTTGCCGTCTCTTCAGCTTGTGCATTTGCTATTCTCTTTTCCAGTTCTTCAGAATAGCTCAACTCCTTATTTGCCTCTTTCAATTTGTTGACATACCTTGCAACGGCAAACGTCAGGGTTGCAACGGCAACGGCAATAACGCCAATAACCGATGTACTCATTGCTGCATTGGCCGCCTTCTGCGCTGCGGCCATTTTCAGGGTTTGGCCTGTGAGGCGGTAATATGCCGCCATCATCTTGTTTGACAAGACAGTTCCTGTTGCCGTTAGAGTATTGCTCACCTTCAACGCAACAGCCTTGATTCCTTCAGCAATAGCCTGAGCCTTGATTAACACTGTCAGAGCCGCCAAGACAACCAACACCGACTTTATCTCCTTTCCATAAGTTGCCAACGCCTTAATCAGATAAGTGGTCGCCTTAGTCGACTTCAGCATGATGGGGTTCAGCGACTGCCCCAATGTGACGCTTGCATTGTGGAACTCCTTGCGGGCTTTCTCCAATTGTGCCTGCATGTTGTTGTTCTTTGTGTTGTATTCCTCGGTCACGCTGGTGGCCTTGGCAAACTCATCGTTGGCCACCGCCTGGGCCTCGGTCACGGCGTTGATATTGGTTGCCATGGCAGCCAACACACTCACGGCCCTGGCTCCATCAAGACCCATGTCTTTGAAGATGGGAACGAGCGAAGCGAATCCGTCCTGGTCTTTCAAGGCCTTCAAGATGGTGATGACCGCTTGGTTGGCATCGGTCTTCAGCAGCTCCGTAAACTTCCCGACCTCCAAGTTGGCGTAGGCGGCAAACTTCGCCGGGTCCTCATAGAGTTTCATCAGGAACTTCTGGAATGCGGTGGCCGCCATCTCCACCTTCATTGCGCTTTGGTCCAATCCGGAAGCGAAGCCTATGATGTTGGAGGCAGAGATATTAGTTTGTGCCGCCACGCCTGCGAGCCGCTGAGTGAAGTCCACCAGGTAGGCTTCGCTGGCGGTGCTGGCCTGGCCGACGGCGTTCACCGCCGATCCGATGGACAGCAATGCCTTCTCGATGCCCATCGACTGGGTGAGACCCAACACATCTGCAATCTTACCAAGATTCTTTATAGCACCTTCGCCCAAGTCCTCACCCAAAGCCACTTGGATTTGGTCCGCGGCACGAACAAAGCCGAGAATGTTTTCCTTGCCTTGGATGCCCAACTTGCCGGCATCCCTTGCAAGTAACAAAAGCTGCTCTCGGCTGGTGCGGGTGTCCATCTTCATCAGTTCCTTATCCAGTTCCTCCACCTGTTCGTGCAACAAGCCCGTAGTCTTCATCACGTCGGCATACACGTCGTCAAGTTTGGCTGCATCTTCGGCAGCCTTGCGGAACGCCATCGAAATGCCTGTGATAGCGGCAATGCCCGCCGTCACCATTCCAAAATACTTATTGAAACCATCGGCAAGCCCTTTCAGTGAGAATGTGGCTTGCTTCTCCTCCACCACCAAGCCTTTGAACTCGTTGGTCAGCTGACGGATGCGGGTGTTCACCTGCTGGAGTTGCTTCGACTTTTCGATGAAGGCTTGTGTGCCAGGTGCAAGTTTGTTGATTTCCGACTGCAGCTGCTTGGCGGCGCTTCGCAACTCTTTGAGGCTGGCGCCGTTGATGTTCTTCATCACGTCGGCGAACTTCTTCGTTTCTCGGCGAGTTATCTCGATGTCCTTCATCAGCTTTTGCGCCTTGGCATCGAGTTTCTTGCCAAGAGCATCGTCGCCAGCTTTGTATGCATTGAGTGCTTCCTTTTGCAGGCGCTGGTATTCTTGTGACAATTCGGCCACGGCCTTCTTCGCGGCTTGGCCGTTCATCGTTACGATTACTTCGGCTTCCTGAGTGTTCTTTGCCATAAATAGGGTTTCGGTTTTTGGTTTGTTGCGAAATTACCCTATCCGTATTGGGCACAAGTGACAAAAAAATCGCCGCCTTCAAGACCCAACGGGCGCCGAAGGCGGCGATTTTTTTATAAATAGGTAGGGACGGCGGCTCGGTGGTCGCCGTCCCTCGCGTTTATTATATGAGTTCTCCGTGGTCGCGGAATGAGTAATAGCTGCCATCGCCTAAAATGATATGGTCAATTAGCACGATGTCCAAAAGTTTGCAGGCCTCGCGGATTTTTTGTGTCAGTCGGCGGTCGTCCTCGCTCGGTCGTGGGTTGCCGCTCGGGTGGTTGTGGGCGATGACTACGGCCGTGGATAGGCTATCGAGTGCGCCCATCAGCAGCAGGCGAGGGTCGGCCACGGTTTGGGTCATGCCTCCCTGCCCTATCTTCAAAAATCCCTTTACCTTATTGGATTGGTTCAAATAGAGCGCGAAAAAACTTTCAAAAAGTCCTATCGTGTCGGGGTCGAAAATCTTCCTCAACTCTTCGGAAGTGTCGCGGCTGTCGCGTAAAATAGTGGCTTCTCTTTGGGTGGGTTCGTACTTTAGTCTGTACTCTTTAACTACATTTTTCATAATGGGTAAATTTTAGGGGTCTTTTTTGGGGTTACTTAATCTATTCTTTTTGTTTGAGCCGGAAGCCTTTTTTTCAATTGAAATCATCTGCTGTCCGACTTTTTTTTTAATCCGTTCCCTCCGAATCACCGTATAGCCTTTTTACGCTGCCTGAAAAGAAGTAGGCGGTTGCAAGTCAAGGACGGCTCGAAAAATACCACCCGCAGGCGTGGAGATTTTTCATTGAGCCGCTCGACTTGTGCCTTGACTTGCAGAAAACGCCGTAACTATCTTTGCAGCGCGAAAAGGCAAATACAGGTGACGGAGCGGGAACACCAACCCAAAACAGTCGGCATGCAGATACCGCTGAAAAAAGAAACCACCGCTGGTTTCATCGATGGTTTCGGTATAAAAAAATAAACAACCCAATTATATTCTACCTATGATAGTTAATAGTCTCTATGGACTTCATCACCTCGTCCACCCATTCCTGTCCGTATTGGGCGGCCATCAGGCGGCCAAGTTGGTTGAACTCACGCCAGTAGATTTTGTTGAACCACCGCTTGGGGCTGCGGTAGCCCGGTCCCGCTCCGGCATCTACGTAGTAGCCGTAATAAAGAAAGGTGAAAGAGATTTTGGCCACGTCGCCGTTGGCATCCTTTTCCACATGGGCGCGAAACGAGTTGATGAGGTCGCCCGTGTGTGTTGGCTGGAACCGCAGCTTGGCGATCTTCATCTCCCACCGCTGCACGGTGATGTCGGCCCACTCCTTCAGGTCTACGATGTCATCCTTGCTCATGATATTCTAGGTCAGTGTCTTCTGAGAAATACAGCGTGAACTCGTAGCCAGTGAAGTTGGCCCCGGCGTTGCGTATGCCCCACGGTATCCGGTCAAACTCCCACTCCTTCAGTTCCGCGTCCTTCTCGTGTTTGGCTATGACCGAAAGGATGCGTTTCACCATGGCCATGCACTCGTCTTGCACGGCGCGGCGGTTGTCGTCACGCCCCACCATCTTCATTACCCACACCGATTGCGACGACTTGAGGAAGCCGCCCGGACGGAACGAGAACTCGCCCACTTCGCTGTTCTCAAGCACGATGACGGGAGAAACGCCTTTGGTTTGCACGAGGGCAACGATGCCGTCGTAGCCGGCAGCCGACTCGATGATCTGTCTTTCGACGTCGGCGATGGCAGGCATCGTGCCTTGCAGGATAGATTGGAGGTATTGTAATGACAACATGGCTATTATTGGTTTGGTGCAAAACTATCCAACACCAAGACAATGCAAGTGACAAAAAAAGGCCGTCGCCCCTCATAGGGTGACGGCCTTGCATAGTGAGGCTGTACAAGGTCTCCTATTCCTGTTGTATCTGTTCCATCAGCGTGGACAGTTCCACGCTGAGTTGTTCGGCCTGCCCGCGTAAGTCGGCCAAGCCCGCGTTGATTTCGCAAAGGCGGGTGATGATTTCTGTGCGTGTCATGCTGCACCTCCTTCCTTGGCCAAAGTCGTTAGGGTGAGTCGGAACGCATCGGCAAGTTGCGGCCGTGGTCGGCAGGCCAATGCCGATGGCTTGTGCCATGCGCGTTCCATTGTCGATGTCCAAGATTTGTCCAGGATTTGTCCAGGATCTTTCGGCTTGCGGACGGCCACAAGCCAGTTGCGGCTCATGGCTCGGAGTCTAATCCGTTCTTCTTCGCGATCGCTGTTGGCGGTTACTACGATGTTGTTCTTGGCATGGCAATCGCGGATGATTACCAGTGTTCTCGGTGCCGTCTCTCCGGCTGTCGTTCTTGAGTTTTGCATATCGTATGACATTTAAGAGTTTGTATTGGGCGACAAAAAAGAAAGCGGTCGCCGTTTCGCTGTCATACGAGAGGCCTCCAAGGGGGCAAATCTCACGAAAGGCGACCGCAGGGGTCTATAGTTTAAGGGCATCAAAAAAGCCCTCGGCTGTGTCTTGGGCTATCGAAGCTGCCCCGGCTTAGAGGTCTTTCCCTCTCGTATGACGCTGCAAATATAGATAAATTTCCAATCTGCAAGCGTTTTTCGGAAAAAATTATGAGAAATTTTCCATTATTCCCTAAAATTTCCCAAAGATCACTCGTAATGGTTCACTTCTTCGACCCATCCGTCGACGATGGTGATGATATACTGCTTGTTGTAGTAGTACAACATTTCAATCTTACCTACCGCGCTTTCACTCGTGGCAATGTGGTCAGGTTTTCCCCATGCGTCTAAAACAAACTCTTTCGTGCATCCTACCTTCACTTCCCATTCTTTCTTTTTCGGCTGTGAAGGCATCGCTTTCTTTTTGCCCGACCTCACTTCTTCTTTATAGAAGGCTGTTGAAACACTTATTGCCAAAGCTTCAGTTCCGATTGATGTGTTTTTGTATGGGCTTTCAGTTATGTCTTTCCATAGGTCATAAAACTGCTGGCAATAAGCAGTGTCGAAGCTGATGATGTCGTAATAGTCTCCATTCCTGACTTTGAGGCCACTCTTCTCAATTAGATCATCTAATTCGGCACGAAAGTCTCTACTTGGTGTTACTGTTGTTTCAACAGGCGTTTCTTTTACAACAGGCTCTTGTTTTGGGCTGTTTTGGCATCCATATAGAAGGAGTCCTAGAGCCAGTATTACAATTTGCTTTTTCATAATGATTTAGATTAGGTTTGAGGTCGCAAAGATATAAACATGTACCCAAAAACGCAAATTCGGGTACATATCGATGTTTTCATGTTACCTTTTTGCCAAAAAAGTAACATAAGGAACGCTTCAATTTTACTTTTCGGCAAAAAAGTAACATAAGGGTTTGTTCCCGAAAACGATTTTCGGGAACATCATTTTGCTGATTTCACGAAAATGATAAAAGCCCGCACCTGTGAAGGCACGGGCTTGGAGTCGCATTCCGCGTTGTCAAACGATAGTCATACGACTGAAAGCAGTTCGCGTCCGATACGGTGAACACCGTCGACGATGCGTTGGCGTTGCTCGGGGCGCGGATGGCGCAGGCCGTTGGCATAGTGGCTCAGCTGCCTTTGGTTGATGCCGGTGGCGCGGCTCAAAGCCGCGAGGCTGGCGTAAGGCTCGCAGGCGTGGATCAACGCGGCGGCATCCAAATAGTTGTATTCAAACTCATAGTTGCCGTCGACAAGCCATTGCGGCACCTCGTCGCCATCGGCCAACATGCCTTCCACATGGAAGCGCAGCGTTTCGGCCACCTCTTTCTTAAGTTCACGAACATCCTTGGCGGTGATGGCCACCACGCCAGGCACATTCTCGCCGAATGTGGCGCAGAAATTCTTGTCAGCCCATTCGACATACACTTTCACTGTCACTTTCTTTTCCATATCTACTACTTTTTATTGCTTTCACTTTTTTTTGTGGCAGGGTGGTCACTTCCACCCTGCCTGTTTCCAGATGCTGTTGAGAAGGAATTGGCTCAACACGTCGCTTTTCTTTCCGTTCACCGTCACCTTCCCTGGTTTTGTCGGGTGCTTGAACTGGCGGTGGTCTCCATTGGTGTAGCTCAGATACCATCCATCTGCTTCAAGCAACCTGATCACTTCGATGACTTTCAATCTTTTCATATTTCCTATCGTTTGACGCTGCAAAGATAGTAAAAATAATATCATCACAATCAAAAAAATTGATTTTTTTTTCAAAAAAAGTGCATTTTTTCTTCAGGCACAAAAAAAACCTCCCCGATTCAAGCGAACCGGGGAGGAAAAACAATATAAAGATTATGAAAGACCTATTCTTGGGTCTCGATTGCCACCCAATCGTTCAAGGTGGCCAACTGGTTGAGGTAGCGTTCAGCCGTACTCCGTGCGCACGATTGCGCCAGCGGCACATCGGGCAGGCGCAGCCCGTATTGCGCCGCCGTCTTCGGCGTGATGGCCACCATCTCGCCCGTCGAGGTAGACAGCATCGTCGGCACATAGCCGTTCAGGGTCTCGCGCACCACGTATTGCACGCGCTCGTTTTCGGGGTTGTAGTAACGTTTCATCATTTGTCGTTTTGCGTCTGTCCATATTTCATCCTGTACGTCGGCAGCGGCATCACCATCATCTTCAGGCCGACAATCTTGCCATCGCGCTCAGCCCCCACCATCACCACCACTTCCCTTCCTATTTGAATTGCTCGGATCATTTCAGTGCAGCTTTTAAAAATAGGTATACCAACAAGGACACAGCGAAGACAATGCACACCGTTGCGACGGTGCCATTGTCCTGCCGGGCCTCCGACGCTTTTTCGGTTTGGCGAACCTCAGTGTTATGGTTTTCGGCTTGGGAAGCGGAGTCCACCTTGGCGGTACCGGAATATTCCTCCTCCCTCTCAGCCGTGATTTCAATCGATTTGACCGACCCGCATCCGCCGCCATTGCCACCTAAGAAAGTGGACTGGCCAAGCAAGGCAGCGGACGGGTCGGCGGGAGACGGGGACAAAGTCCGCTCCCTCGGCGGGTTTCCTACGGCCTCAGGGCTTTCTTGTATGTTAGTGTGTAATCCAGTCGCTGGGTAGAATTCGATCTTGTACTTCAGCCGCTCCACCAAGGAGCTCCACAGGCTGTCAACTCTGTGCAACTCCAAGGCGGCGACCGTGGCCGTCGTGCGTTCGCGCCGGGCCTTTGATTCCAACGAGGCACGGCAGCCTGTAATAACCAAACTCAAAATCAATATGACAGAAAATATGTTTCTCATTTCTCTTCCGAAAGGAAAATACCTCCTTGTACCCAAACCCTTTTTCCGTTCAGATCGAAAAAGATTTGGTTGTCAGCACCGCCATCGCGGATGTCAAATTTGCCATCCCATCTTTTGATGACATTGCCGTTGTAGTCCATAAGAATGGCACTTCTTTCCAAGCCGCCACTCATATCACTACGAATGCTTTTCATTTCCCTTTTACAGCCCTCACAACTTTGGAGGGCCGACATTGCGGCAATAATCAAGACAGCCGCAAATAATTTGATTGCTTTTCTCATATTTAATAGGTATTAGTGGTCGTATTGTGTCAGGTTGTTTGCCCCGATGGTTGCCATGATGGATTCCACATAGTTAGTGGCCGTGCAATAGCCGCTGTCTTTGATGGCCTGCGCCTGTGCGCGTGGTGTGGCGGCGGGTTCCACGGTCTTGTATCGTGCCGTGCGAAGCAGCCGGTTGCGGTCGCGGATGCTGTCCGTAAGGCTGTCATACACACGGAAGTTACTGCTGATGGTCACGTTCTTGCCATTGAAGACTTCGCCCGTCTTCATGTTGACCGTCCTGCCCTTCCACGACTTTCCGGCTTTGATGCCGAAGAAGTTGTTGTATTTTGCCGACAAGGTGCTGCGGCCCCAGTTGCTCTCGATTGCGGCCTGGGCAATCAGCACCGAAGGCAGGAAGCCGCCCATGTCCTCGATTTCGGCGATGGCAAAGAGCATACGCGCGATGAAGGCTTTTTTCATGGCCTTGACTTGCGTTGCGTTCATGGCTCCCTCCTGTCCCTGTCGATTTCGCGGTTGGTGATGATGACGGTCACGCCCAGCACCAGGTCAAGCGCGGCAGCGATGCCCGTGACGACGAAGAATGCCGTGAGGCACCATTGGTGGCCTGCGGCGAACGCGCCCACCAATAGCAGCTGGGCGAATTTTACGATGGCTAACAGTAAGAAGATGACGAACATGGCGGTATGTTGTTTTTAAGGTTTGTTGTCTCAGGGCTGTTGCCAGCCCCATCGTGAAAAAGATGTTTGTTGAAAACCAGCAGCTTCACACACTTATTTGTAAAAACGCGGGGCTTTCACCCGACGTGCGTCCTTTGCGCACGGACGTGGTTAGTGAATGATTTTGCTGTTGGGCACTCATGCGGGGCAGCCTGCCCGGGGTGCTGCCGAGGAACTGTAGCGGGGGACGGATTCGAACCGCCGACCTGAAGGTTATGAGCCTACCGAGCTGGCCGCTGCTCTACCCCGCTGTGTCGCGCCCAAGTATGCTCGTTTCCTAGGCGGTGCCATCGCTACGACAATAGCAACGACAGCACCCCAAGCCTGGGCGCGTGTGATTGCCGCCTGTACCCTCCAACAACAACATGGATGGCCTTGGGCGGCTCTATACTGAGGCCCATCGGCTCAGGCATATCACCATGCCATCAACGCCGAAGGCCTTCTTCAAAAGGGTTTCAAAGAACGTCAATAGGGGCTGGCACTCATCGGCCGTAGTCCAAAGATTCTTATTCAACGACAGTCCAGTCTTCGCTCAGCATGTCGGTTTGCGAAGCCAGCCATCCATTGACAACTGAACCATCGGCGGCCTTCATGCAAAGGTAACTGCCAAACTTGATTTTTTCAGTCGGAGCATCCCCATGATGGCCAGCAACCCATTTCTTAAACGAATCAGGCAAAGACTGCACCTTATTCACCACGGTTTCTGTGTCAAGTTCGCAAGCAGGGCGCATGAAGATAAACATGCCCTTGCCATTCCAGCCTTGACGGGCTACGAGTTTTCCGTTTTTCACGGCTTCAATTGCTTGTCCAAAATTCATAGTCTTACTGTTTGGTTGTTTGAGATTAGGCTGCAAAGGTTGGAAATTCCCCCGACGTCAGAGTGACAGTTTTTCGGCGTAGTCGTGGCCGCATTTCGGGCAGCAGCCCATCCACAGCCTTGCGTCGTATTCCTCGCCGCAATGCTCGCACTCGTGCCATATCTCGTGGTTTCTCATAGGTCGAAGTCCTTTCCCACCTTGTAACTGTTTTTGTCACCCTCAATGTCAACGACGGCGTCGACATGTGCGTAGACCTCTCCCTCTTTAGTGATGCAGGTCTTCATGTTCAGGGTCATCAGCTCGCATTTCTTGCCGAATTTCTGTTCGACGGACTTCACCAAGTCGTCGATCATTTTTTTGATGTGGGTCTTTTTCATCTGTATTTCTTCATTTGTTGTTCAACTTCCTTGGCCTGTTCGATCTTGTGCTGCAAGGCGGCCAGCACGTCGTGCATGTTGCTTTGCTCGATGCGCTCGTTGTCTTGCGGCTTTCCGTCATTGAGCATCAGCATGATGTTGCGCCTCGCTTCGACGGGGTTGTAGGGTTCCGTGCTGCCGCCGTCCTGGAACACCAGCGGGTAGCGTTCCTTGAGCCACCGCTTGAAGCCGTTCCACCACACCTGCGTGGCCAGCACTTGCGCCTCCGTGGGCTCCTCGATGTCCACTTCCAGTTCCTTCAGCGCCTTGCACAGCGTCGGCACGTCGTTGGTTTGTGAATAGTGCAGCATCAGCGCGTCGGCGCGGAAGTAATGCTCGAAAGTGGTGTCAATCAGGTACCGGTCGATGCCGAACGGGCATGGCGGCTCCACGGGTTCGTCGTCCAGTATCCAGCTGAAGCGCGAGCTGAAGTCGCCAATGGCAAGGATGCCGATGGGCGTTCTTTCCTTGCCATTCAGCAACCAATAGTCGTCGCCATTGCGTTGCAGCTTCACTCCGCAGAGATGGCAGAAGGCGGCCACGAGGACTTCCTCGCGAGCCAGTCCGCCCGACAGCAATCCGCAAACGAAGGTCATCTGTTCGTGGGTCAGATCTACCCAACTCATCGGGGCTGTCAGGTCGATTCTCATAACAACACTACTAACAACATAACAGTCAGTCCCACCAAGGCCCCGAAGAGACCTGCGGCGAAGTCGGCCATGCTGCATACGCCGTCGTGACCTTTGTCCCATATCTCCTTGGCCATCGAGACCACCACCGACAGCAGCCATCCGCAAAACGCGGCCATGATGCCGCCCATGGCGAGGCCAAGCAACACTGCAGCCGCCTCTGCTATCAGCATACCAGCGATGAAATGCAGCAGTTTATCGGTCTTGAGGCCGTAGAGCCATTGTTTCAGCCGTTTCATAGCGTCGCCCAGCCAAAGATTAGACTGACCAACAGCGCGATGCCCGTGCCGATGGTGTTGCCGATGGCAATCGGGAACCAATACCACGGCGTCCATGGCTCGCGCTTGACGAGTGCGCGGACGGCCTCGACGACGGGAGGTACGACGTAGCCACCAAGCAGCAGCACCATCAGTAGCACCTCCATCGCCTTGCCTTTCCATCCAAGGGCGGCAAAAAGGGTTACAACGATGGCAGAGATGAGGATGCACCACAGGTGCACCACGTTGGCCTTGATTGTGTCGCCGAGGCAAACGGCGTGCTCGTTGAGCCAGATTGCAATTTTCTTCATCATAGTTTACTCCTTTCTTTATTGTTGGTTTACAACATGTTCACCAATTTGCCGCCGTCAAGGTTGACGGACGGGCGGTTGTAGGCGCTCGAAGCCTTGAAGGCCGTGAAGTCGTCGGGGCTACCAAGCATCACCTCGCGGGCTTGCACGGCAGCGTTGCGGGCTTGAGGCATGTCGTAGCGCAACGCGGCCACGGCGCAATCCTTCAGGCTCACGATGGCCTTGCGGTGGATTTCGAGCAGGTCGTTGTCGCGATACAGCTCAACGAGGCGGTCAATCTCGGCACGGCTCACGTAGTAGTCGGCCACCTCGCGAAGCTCCTTGGCCATCAATGGAATGACGGCAAGGAAATCGTCATAGTTCTTTGACGGCTTTCTGTCGGGCTGGACCCCGTTGCAATACGAAGTGTATTCCTCGCACAAGGGCATGAAAGCCGCCGTGAGATAGGTAAACTGTTCGGAGCTACGCCAATAGGTGTAGGCACCATTGCCGATGCTGGTCTTCATCAGGAAGCGCACTATCGAGTCTACATCGGCGGCGATCCGCTCCGGCAGGGTCTTCACCAAGCGGTCCACCCTTTGCGACGACGCGGGGCTGAAGTTGTCGTTCTTCTGCACGGCAAAGCCCGCCTCGGTCAGCTGCATGTCCATCTCAGGGATGGCATCGAGCAAGGCCTTCTCGGCGATGACGCGCTGGCATTTCAGGCGCAGTTCCTTGTGGATGTCGGTGGAGGTCAATTCGATGTCGGTCTCCAGCACATCCTCGATGTCGGTGCCGACCACCTTGGCCACCATCCATTCCTGGGCGCGGCGGAAAAAGTCTTTGAAGCGGTCGTTGTCGACGGTCACGTTCACCGACGGCAGAAATTGTCGGGCTTCGTTTAGGTTGTTGAGTATCATTGTTTAATCGTTTAATTGTTGTCTGGCTTCAGATACCCTTTGCTGCGAGATTTGCCAATAGTTCTCGTCGAGTTCGAAGCCGATGAAGTTGCGACCTGTGTTGACGCAGGCCACGGCAGTAGTGCCGCTGCCCATGCAGGCGTCCAAGACGGTCTCGCCCTCGTTGGTGTAGGTCTTAATGAGGTATTCACACAAATCAACAGGCTTTTGTGTTGGGTGTCCGCATTTCTCCTTGGAATTATTCACGACACCTGTAAATTGCAGTATGGATTTTGGATATGCCAATTGGTCTTTTTTGTAATGCCTTTCTTTAGGATGGATTTTATTATATATTTCTGAGCCTGTTGCTTTTGATAAAAGAAACTCTCTTTTTTTTCGGTCATGTGACATCTGTGGATTGTAAGTGCATTGTTTTTTGTAAAACACGCTGATCAATTCGTTTGAACGCAAAGGCTGTTTCTTGGCATTAAGAAATCCGCTGCATGTTCTTTTGTCCCATACCCAATCGTATTTATACATTTTCAAGTTCGACAATCTCAGCCGACTTGAAAAAGGCTCGCTACCAAACAAAACGATTGCTGCATTTTCTTTGCAAACACGAAGCCACTGCTGCCATAAAACCTCAAAAGGAATCACAATATCCCAAATGCAATTGGTAGAACCATACGGCAAATCACAGAGTACCATATCAACACTCCCATCAGGAATGCGCTTCATGCCTTCAAGGCAGTCCTCGTTGTAGATTTTGTTGAGTTCCATCATCTCACTGCGTCACATTATTAGCGGTTTTCACTTCGCCTGATTTCGACTGGTCGAGGGTCGTAAACAGGCTGTCCTGGATCACGATTTCGAGGTTGCGGTCCCATCCGTTGATGGTGCGCACCACCGGCCACCATTGCAGTGCCAGGTAGGCCATCGGCTTGCTGAGGCTCTGCTTCATGATGAAGATTTCGCGGATGTTGGAGCCGCTGAGGCTGTTGGAGTTCTTGCCGGGCGTGGCACCGATGAGGCTCGGATGCACGTCCATGGCATACGAGATGATGTTGGCGCCGGTCTCATAGTCCGTGAGGTATTCCCCTCCGCTGATGTCGTTCTTGATGGTGTCAACCGTCATCAGCTTCTCGAAGGAAGCGCCGTTGCCGTTGGGGATCATCTTCATCTTCGACACCACGGCCTTTCCGGCGTTCTCCTCCCCTGTCACTTGTTCGCACAGCTGTTTCACCACTTCGTCGTAAAGCTCCTTGCGTCCCTTGTGGTCGTCTTTGCCGATCTTCAGCAGCTCCTCTTTCTCCTTGAAGTACTCGTCGGCGATGTAGATGATGTGGCGCACACCAAGGTTGTGCTTCAGGATGGCCTTTTTCAAGGCGGGAATGCTGGTCAGTTGGTCGTACCAGCCGCTCCGGAAGATGCTCCACCAGTTGGGATAGCTGTAGTAGGGTCGGCCAGGCGAAGTGATGTAGATGGGGAAGCACATCCTTGTGTCCTTGCCAAGCAGCAGCCGGTTGCTGATGTCGGCCACCGCGTTGTATTCGTCAATCACATAGGAATCCTGGATTTCCTCCTTCGTCGGGCTGTCGTCCCACTTGGCGCAATACAGGTGCCGACTGATCAAGTCCTTTTTCGTGAGGCCCCATCGGCTGAACATGGCTTCGCGGTGAACGATGCTACGAATGCCGACACGCTTTTTCCCGCCTTCTTCCTTAGGTCCTGCAATCAGGAGCGGGAAAGCGTTGCCGAAGTAGGAAAGGTCGGTCATAATCTCCTGCAATAGCAGCGGCACGTTGTTACGCATATACCAATCGTAGGCCTCGCCTTCAATCACCTCCTTGAAGTCCTTCACGCGGTTGGTTTCGGGGTCGCGGATGACCTCTACGAGTTTCGGCCCTAATCCGTACGCCACCTTCCAATTGAAATTGGCGTTGGTGCCCACGATTTCAGCCGCGTCAATCTTGGCCATCACACGTTGCGGCAGGGCGTTATCCACGCCCCAAGGCGCGACACGGAACCCTTGCATAGGGATAGGTTGCAGGTCTTTTTCATCGAAAAGGGTCAGCGTATCGTTGCCAAGGACAACGCAAGCTGTCTTATAGAGTGCAATCTTGTCACCCACCCAGGAGACCATCTCTTCTTCTGGAATATTCATAGGAACACCTCCTTTCCATTGAAGGCCGTGACGGTCTTACGGTTCACCGTTCGGAACAGCCCATTAGGCAGCTTTATTTTCATCGTCTTACCCGATGAATAGAAACTGGTGCAACTGCATTCGTCCACTGTAATCAGTTCCCCGCTCTCGGCCACAAAACGGAGCGAGAATAATGGATGCGTTTGCACCAATTCAAACAGTTTGCTTTCGTGGATCATTGAAGTGGTTTTTGGTTTGGTGCAAAAATATCCACCACGATATAGGCCCAAGTGACAAAAAAATTCGTCGCCTGCAAGTCCAGCCGGACGCCGCAGGCGGCGAATTTTTTATATTATCGGAGTTCACAATTGAAAGTATTCAAATCTCTATCCCTCAATCACCTAACGCGCCGATTTTGCAAAAATCGGCGCGTTTTGCGTCGTCAGACCCCGCGCTGCCCTCCCGCGCCTTTGGCAATTGCAGGCCTCGAATTGCGAAATATGCGGCGGCGGTTCGGGAAATAGGGAAAAGTGGCGGCGGCAATCGCTGCCGCCGTCACTCGCTCGCCGTGTTGTCAGCAATTCAAAAGGGGTTGCGTCTCCGTCTCAACGGCTGCCATCATATCGAAAAGGGCGGCATTGGTCGGGATTATTCGCGGCATGTCGGCGGTCGTTGGCTTGTGTACCTCGGTCGCAAGGTTCAAGAACTCCCAAGCCGTAAGGCTGTCCGACAACATTAAGCGCTCCGTCAAATGTTCGGCGAAAATGGAAAGTTGCGCTTGATTAAGGGGGGCGACTTTCACGCGGTCGCGGATGGCCTTTGTACGACTGTCGGCGGCGACTCTCATACAGTTAAGAAGGCCTAAATACATTAACGCGGTCGGGCGGTCGAAGCGTTGCGCCTTTAGTCTCTCAATCCGTTGGCGGTCGGTGTCGGTGATGGTGGCGGCGTTGTCAAGCCATCTTTCCACCGTGGCGAAAAGGTCGTTAATACTGCCTTGGTCGTTGCCCTTGCTTATCGCGGTATGTTCTGCGCCCAAAATGGTTTGGTTGCGGCAAATGGTGACGCGCTGACCAATTGCCACCTGCACGCCATCTTGGTGGAATGTGAAGGCGATATTCGTGCACTTCTCGCCATCATCGTATTTCATTAGATTGAGAGTGCAGAACACACGGCGCAAAATGTGTGCTTCCACTGCGTGGGGCATGGTCACGGCCTCCACCTGGGGCAACAACACGACACCTGGCTGGGATTTGCTGCCGTTCTGCGCTGCCCATAGGTCGGACACAATCGGCATAAGGCCACGACTTTCGGCGGCGTCCGCTATCCGTTCAATCGCTTCATAATGATAAAAGCCTTTCAGCGGTCGGCCAAAAATGTCGTTTTCCTTGTGTGTCCTCTTGAGGGTGTCAAGGGTTAATTCGATGTTCTTTTCTGCCTCAAAATCAAAAGTTTGGGCGGGTTGGATGGTGTTTAATTGTTGTAACATTGTAATAATACACGCAACTGCAGCGGCGTGTCTGCCTCTAATTATTAAATGGTTGGGTAAAGTCTTACAAGGTCTTTCCGTGTTTGGCTATTGGTCGCGGCTGCGTATGCGAACACGACACCGCCACCAATGGCGCGGACTGCGGCGGCGGCGGTTGTGCCCGTGGCCACAACATTATCTATAATGATGACGCGCTTTCCGCTTGGGATGGGCTGCGAAAGATAAAAGCCTAATTTCTTGGGCGTTGGCTTGCGGCCTTGCTTCTTCAAGCTGTAGAGGGTTTCGCGCGGTGTGCCTTTCAGATAGTCGCAAACTTCGGCGGCGGTCGCCTTGGCCAACATTCGGCAAAGTTCTAAAGTATAGGTGGCCGCTCCCGTGTGTGATGGCATGGGAACGAGTGCCGCATTACTCGGGATGTACTGCACCATTGCGGCGGCTGCCTTATGGATTGCCCATTTTTCGCCGTTCTTCATCGCGTGGGCGGTTTCGTTGCGGCGGTCGGCGCGATAGTTTCCAGTTGCAAAATATCTGGTTTCCATCGCCTTAAATGATTGAGTAGTACATTGTTTCGAGTTCTGCCATATCAAGGCCGGTTTCGGCCTGTACTTTCAAAAGGTCGTCGAAGTCCTCGACCTGAGTCGCCACCATCAAAAGGGCATTTTCGCGTGTGTTCATCGTGTTTTCCATAGCATTATTCTTTTGGGCTTGAGCCGGTAACTTTTTTATATTTAATTCGTTCACTTTCAGCATTTTTTTTAATTCATTCCCCCAGGAATCACCGTATAACTTTTGCTGCTGAAAGAGAGTAGGCGGTGGCAAGTCAAGGACGGCTCGAAAAATACTACCCCAAAGGGGATGGAGATTTTTCATGGAGCCGCTCGACTTGTGCCTTGACTTGCAGACACCGCCGAAACTATCTTTGCAGCGAAAAGTGTTACGGAATGATTTCATGGGAGGAATACCGAAGTGAAAGTGCTGAAACTGTGAACTCCGATTGAAAAACCTCGCGAAGCGTTGACAACCGCCGATTAGGCGTCAACGAATAGCGTTAGAAGGGTGGCAGACCGGAGAGGAGGAACCGCCCATGTGCGGTTGGAGAAAGACGACAGTCCTGAAAGTGTCCTTTAGGGCATTGCCATGAAAGCAATGGTCTGGCACAGACGATTGCCACGGCAACGCCCGTTAAAAAGGACTCTTTCAAGAGGACCGTCGTCTTTCGTGCGGTGGGAGATGGAACGGTTCTGGAACGTAGGGATGTCGCCGTGCGGTGGGTAACAGAAAACCCCGGCAGGATGTCAGAATGACTTCCTGTCGGGGTTTTCTTCCGCTTTGGCTGTACGGTGGCAGGGTCTTGGCGGTTGAGGCGACGGCTACATGGAGCCTGCGGAATATAGCTGGCGCAGCAATCCGACATGTCCCTGACACCGGCGGCAGACTGGCCGTTGGGTCGGCACGACTCTACGGACAGGCTGACGGGCTTTGTGAGCGGAAAGGGTGCCGATACCGTAAGAAGGTCGCAGTGGAGCGTTGGTCACCTCCTCAGAGGTGGCGCGTGCAACGGAGCACCGCCGTCGGTTTCGGCACTCTTGAAGCGTGCGTCATGTGATTGCAGTCGAGTATGAGACGAAGCCGCTTGCGAGTCGAATATGTTTGAGACGGAAAGCACGGTCGAGCTTAGGCGAGAGACGCCCTCATTACTATCAATATCATCTTATTCTACCATTTTATTCTACCATTTTATCTATCATTCTTTCTATCATTTTGCCATACTCATGAAGAAAAAGACTTATTGAAATTCAGCCTTTTACACCTGCGTCGGATTTCCCTTGCAAAAAAAATGGCAAATTAGTCACATAACAATCACATAAAAACAAAGCTATAAATCAGATAATTAACTTAATAGTCAAATAAAAGGCAAATTAAGCATGTTTAAATCTGCTTAATTTGCTTCAATGCTTTTTGCTTTGTCAAGGGGCATCGCGGCACGGGTATAATAAGATGCGGCCAAGGCCGCTCCGATTAAGGGCGGGACGCTGAGGAATGTGGGCTGAGGGAAAGTGCCGCGATGCCCCTGACGGTCTTTGCGGCGGCTGCCAGAGGCGCGTCAACGACGCAAAGCAAAAGCAAAAAGCATCATCCATAGATGAAATCGTCGTCGTAAGGGTTAGTGAGGCAGCCGAGGAAGTTGGTGTCCCAAGCATCGGTGCCGTCGGTACGTAGTTCCAAGGGCAGGTTGGTGTCGCTCTCGATGGTCTTCTCTCCGGATTTGTCCTTGCGTACACCTTTGGAACCTATCACAACTTCGGCCAGCATCATTGCCTGGATCAGTTCCTCGTTATTGTCGGCGTTGAACTGTGGCAGAAGCTTCTCTCGCCCTTCAAAGCCCTCATTGATAATCTTGTGTTTCTTGTCGTGTGCCATCGGGTTTCCCAAGGGTTTGTCCTTCACGTACCAACCATGCTTGCGGAATTCGTCGTGTACGATGTCGTAGGCTGCATGGCCGACTTCGACATAGCCGGTGGCCAAGGCAGTTGAGTCGTAATAATAAAACAACGTCTTGCATGGATGCGGTTCGTAGTATTCGCAAAACAGCTGAATCACCTCGCGGAGGCGTTGCTTGTTTTTGGTGAAGAAACTCTTCAAGGTCTTGTGTGTGTTACCCTGCACCTGTGCGGCCACCAGCCAGTTGATGAGTGCGCCATAATCGAACGAGATGGCAATGGGCTTGGTGCGCTCGATGTCACGGTCAAGGAGGCAGTCGTATTGCTGGGTCTTGTAGTCGTTGAGGCGGCTGTTGTCGGTGGCGTGGTAGGTGTGCAGTTTCTTGTCGAAGCTCTCGTAGAACATGCCTTCCACTTTGTCGATACGCTTACAGAGGATGGATGTGCGGAAAGCCAGGGCTGGCATACTTCGTTCACAGCGTTTCACATAGTCTGGTCCAACCACGGCGATATTGTCGAATATTGAGCGTTCCTGATAATAGAGAGTCTTGGAGCGTAACAGGTTGGCCGCTCGGGTCAGGTAGGCTATTCGTTGTTTGGTGTAGGTGTTTTGTGGCTCCATCATCAGACGCCGTTTTTGGAGTTCCATGCCAATAATGGTTTCATACAATTCGGGGTCGCATTCGTTTTCGAACTTGTTAATCAGCCACAAACCTTCTTTGCTGCACGGCATATCAGTCGTGTAGGTTGTGCCCCAAAGATGTGGATATTTGGCTGGGTCGTTGAAGTAGATGGAGCTGCCGCCGATGGCGGGCAGTATCTCGTTGGAAAGTTTGTCGTAGTCGAGGCCCTTGGCTTCATCGGCGACGAGCCAGTGGATGGTAAGGGAGTTGGCCGACAGCACCACCTCCTGGCTCACAATCATCATAATCGTTCCGTTGGCAAACCATATCACATCTTTCAGGTCGCTTGGGCAGAAGATGGGTTCCTTGAAGCCTAAACGCGGGTCGGGTCGATGGCCAATCACATAATGGATATCGCGCTTCCATCCAAATGCATCCATGGCCATGAGAGCCGAAGGCAGGGTGCGGGCATGGGCTTGACGGAAACTGCTGGCAACGAACACACCGAGGCTGCCAGGCATCTCCAGCACGTTGCCCATGATACGCATGGCAATGATGAAGGATTTGCCCCATCGACGGCTGCAGATGTTGACCGAATCGCGGGGATCAACCAGTTTGTAGCGGAGTTGGCCAGGATGGAGATAGAGGTTATTCATTCCTTATCCTCCTCTGGTGGAATGATTTCAGCGTCTTCAATCTCGTATTTGCGAAGCATCTTATTGATTTCCCTTTGCTTTGCTTCGCTGGTCTTGATGCCGAGTGCTGTGGGGTCGATGGTGATGTTCACCACATCGATTTCGAGATACTTCTGCGCATTGATGAGCTCACCTTCATCAATATTGGTGGCAAAGGCTTTTGCGAGCACCTTGGCCAACTTTGTCAGAGCATCAGCACGCCGGTAATCTGTAGCCTCGATGGCTTCGTAGGCTTTCTCAGATAGGAACTCAACTCGTTGTCGTATGAAGTTTTTGTGCGTTGGTTGCACGTTGCCAAGGATGACTGCTGCATACTGGATGACGCGGTATGCCTGAGTCTTAGTCAGCTTGTACTTATTAATGAGATAATCACGTAGAGACGCGCGGCTGATCATTGGTTTTTGGAGTTGTACCTGGTAGCAATCCGTCACCTCTTCAAGCAATTTGCATTGGCTTTCTGTTAAAGGTTTGCGACTCTCTTCAGGGAGGAACATATTGTTCTCGATGAGTTGTAGATTTTCATCACGCATTTTCGTCTACATTTTGTTGTGATAGATATTCTTTCATCTCTTGGCTGGCTTGTGGATTTCCTGCAGCCGCAAATTTCAGTGTGTCGAAACGAAGTAGAATTTCTGTCTTCATCTTGCCTTTCCAGTAGGCTTTTGCGAGGTCGTTACCTTCATCGTAGTTGATGATACTGCGTAGATTGTCTGGATCCATACCGATATATTGCGCTATTTGCCTTATGGTGAAGAATTGCGCGGCTAACATTTCAACGATTTCTGCGTCAGTCGATACAGAAAGCAGTTCCAAGAATTGCTGAGATGTCTGATTCGATTTGTTTGATTTCTTCGGGTCGGTCTGTTCCATAGTAGCATTCGTTTCGGTAGTTGTTGGTGGCGTTGGCTGAGGTAATCAGCGCGATGGACTTGGTTTCGCCTTGGCTGAGGTACACCTTGGCGTGGCTGTCGGTGAGGTAGCATTCATCGGCGACGCGCTCGATTTGCAGCAGCTTCTCGCGGTGCCGGATCATCACGGCGCGGTCGAGGACCAATGTGATGTGCTGCACCTGGTATTCCTGCCTCAGTTTCATCAGTTGACGAAGCCAGCCATCGGTCACTGAATAGGAAAAGATGACGAGCTTGCTGCCGTTGCCCGTCATCTGCACGATTTGCCTGAGCATCTGCATTGAGTTGGTCCGGCTGACGCGCACACCTGGTATGGTCAGCGGTTCATCCAACTGTGATTCCCTTGGCTTTGAGTTTTTCGATTGTATCAGGAGACATCTCCTCATTGGCCACAATCATGGCATTGACGCGGTGTTGCAGTTCTGCAAATTGCTCGGGAGAAAGTTCTTTCTTCCGAACGGCCTTGCAGATATAGGCACGGTAGGTCGACACATTGAAGCCGGCTTGATTATCTTTATCGGCCTTTTCATCCGCCCTTTCCTTTTCAGAGTTAAACCGCTCGATTTCAGCGTCTATCTGTTTCCAGTAGCTGTCATTTTCGGCATCGAGACGCAACACTTCAGCCCTCCATTTCGCCCTTTCCTCGTTGTGTTCCTCGCCTTCGGGCACTGCCCTCATTTTGAGGTGCGCCTGTTGCATTTCGCGGAACACGTCTTGACGTTTCTGCCAGAGGGTGCGGCACAGGTCATTGGGCATGTCTTCGAGGCGGGTGTTTTCGTGGGTGCGGACATCCTCCTTGGTAAGGATGATTTCGGTAGGGTCGGTTTCGTCAGAATCGGGTTCGTCATCGTTCGATTTTGGTTCAATTCCGTTCGATTTTGGCTCGATTTCGTTCGATTTTGACTCGTTTGCGATTGGGGAATTAGAGGAAATTTGAGGGGAATTTCCCATGTTGCGGCGAACGATTTCCTTCACACGCGGGAAGCGCAGTTGCTTGTGGATTTCGCTATGCAAGTGGCTACGGTTGTGCGTGGCTTTCAAGTGGTTAATCACGCCCAATGGGGCTTTCACCAAAACAAGGAAGGCTATACCCTCGTCGAAGGTATAGCCGTCCATGGTGTTGAATTTTGCTAAATTACTCATAGAGATAGATTTAGATTCCAAATTATGAGCCAGCGGATGGAGTCAGCACACCCGTTTCGCAGTTCAGCGTGCCGTCCGACAGGGCCAACGTGCCGGCGTAGCGCGGCAGCGGGGTGGTGTCGGGGCACTCGATTTCGAGCGTGATGCCCTTGGCTGAACCGGCGGAGTCGCCCGAAGCGCCGTTGGGGGTCACGGTGGCACGGTAATCGCGGCTGCCAATCACGAAGAATTGGCCGTCGTGCTTCACGATGAACACGAAGTCGCCGTTGGCGGCGTACTTGGCCAAGGCACGGCCTTGGTCGTTGAGCTTCGGGTACGACAGCGTGGCGTGGTTGACCACCACCTTGCAGTCGGTCTCGCCTTGGTATTCCCACGAGATGCTTCCCTTGCCTTGGGTGCTGTAGAGGCGGTTCCAGGTTTTGCCTGTGATCAGCTCGAAGTTACCTGTCAGTTTGGTATAGCCTTCCACATCCTCGGCGGTCTCAAAGTCGTCTTCGACGGTGGGCCAGGTCTTGATGTACTGCTTCGGAGCGAAGTAGACCTCATCGCTGATGCCCGAGGGGTTCACGGAACCGATAGGGAAATTGATGTCTTGCATTTGCATATCCAGTTCCTCCTATCGTTTAGACTCCCTTGCCGGAGAGCGGTATGACCATGCTCACGTTGTCGGTGGCGTTGGTCACGCGCAGGGCGGCGGCGTAGCTGCCAGCGGCTCCAGGAGTGAAGGTGATGGTGATTTCCTTGCCAGCGGAAGCGTTAGCCTCGTCGGCAGTGATGGTGTTGTCGTTCAGGCTGAACTTGGCGGCATCGGTGCCTTCAAGGGTCAGCATGGTAGCAGCGGTCAGGTTGAAGCCAAAGAGTTTCACCTTAGCAGTCTTGGTAGCGTTGGAAGCTGTGTCGGCAAACGTGACGGCGGTAGTGTCGGAATCCATGTAGACGCTGTCGTCCTTGACGGTGCGGGCACCGACCATGAGGAATTCCTTGTTGATGTTGGCAAACTCCACACCCATGTAGATTTTTGCATACATCTGGACCATGTGCGGGTTGTCGGGGACGCGGACGCTGAACTTGGTGGATTTGGACAGGAGGTCGAAGCCGACCTTCATGTTTTCATTGGTGGTGATGAAGCAGTGGTTCATGCCTTCCGTGCCGACCAAGGGCAGAATCTGAACCTTGTTGGCAGTGCCATCGAGGTAGGTCTGTTCAGGCGTGCCGGGGAAGTTGCCTGCGCCGAACTGTTGGGCATACCAGTTCTTGTACATGTCATACTCGGTTGGTGTGCAGACAAGCACCAATTTCTTGGCGTCGCCACCACGAAGTTTCTCGTCCATCTTCCGGTACATGCGTTTCCACACATCTCCGATGTTGGTTGCGTTCACTTCGCCGAGGTTGGTGAAGTTGCCATTGGCGAGGCTGATGTTGCCGGCAGCAAATTCTTTGGCAATGATGGTGTCAAAGCCATCAAAGCCATCGAGGGCACCAGTGCCAGAGGCGTTGCGCACGCCCTGGAAGATGACGTCGCAGAGGCCACGGCTGGCGTTGTTCATCTCCTCGGTGAGGATGCGGCGGACGATGTCGAGGTCGATTTTCTCAACGTCGACAGTACCTCCGAAGATGGTGGTGTAGAGGTTTTCGGGGTCGAACTCCTCAAGGATTTCGAGCGGGAAGGTCTCGAGAGTGCGGGCGATGAGGCCGCCGGTGCCGCTCACGATTTTTTCGGAGTGGTAGGGACGGAACTTGGCCTGAGGCACGATGGTGGACTCAGTCTCCTTGCCCTTCAGGTTGTTGATCACGCGCATGTGCTTCGTGACCTCTTCGACTGAGGCCATCACAATCAGCATGCACTCCTTGCGGAAGCGGTGATTGGAGTGGACTAAGGCATCAGCCAAAGATACGGTGTTGATTGGTTCAGACATTTTGGTAATGGTTTTTGGTGGTTATGTTTCTGGTTAGATTTCACCTTTGACGACTTTGCGGGCATATTCCATTGCTTCCTCGTCGGAGAGTTCCTTGAAGGTATCTTCCTTTGCAGGGTTGCCGAGGTGCATGGCAGGCAACGGGTCTTCGTCGTTGTCGGGGTTCTTATCGAGAGCTGCTTCCAGCTCGGCGATGCGGGCGTCCTTCTTCGCGTTTTCCTCTTTGAGGTTGTCGCGTTCGGTGGTGAGGGTGACGATTTCGGCTTCCTTGCCGTCCAGTTGGTCGGCCTTGGGCTTCAGTTCGTCACGCTCGGCAGTGAGGTCTTTGATGGTCTGTGCCTGTTCGGTGATGGTCTTCTGATTGGTCTCATTCAAGGCTTTCTCGGTAATACCTACTCCGACGGCGGCATCAATTTCTTCCATTTGCTCTTTGGTCAGTGTCACACAGCCATCGACGCTCTGGAGGTCTTGGCATGTGGGAAGCGTTAGGATGTTTTTGAGATCGTCCATTGGTTTAATATTGAGGGTTGATAATTCGATTACCTTTTGCACGGCACTTTCAAAGTTGCCGATAGCATCGATGAGGGTGCCGGTCACATCCTTGGCGGGATAGGTGCGGCCCCTCAATTGGTCTTCGCGGACATTGGGGCGGTTGGATTTGATGTCGGCTTTGAAGCGTTCGTTAGCCGGATTCAGCACACGTTCCTTGATCAGTTCAAAGTTGCCTTCGAGGGCAGCTTCGTACTCACTGTTTTTTTCATCTGCGCCGTCGGCATAGACGCGGATGTGCATCATGCCGTCGCTGTCGCGGACCTGTTTCGGATAGTCGGCGAGTTGGATCATCGTGCCAATACAGCCGATTTGGTCTTCCTCACGGTGGGCAATGATGTGGTCGCAGTAGCTGCCTACATACATTGCCGCGCTGCACATGTAGCCGTCCACATAGGCAATCACCGGCTTGGTACAGGCTTGGATGGCCTCGGCAAGATCAGGAACGCTGTTGGCGGCACCGCCGCCGCTGTCGATAATGAGGATATGGCCGATGATTTCCTTTTGGCTGTCGGCGTTAAGAAGGTCATTGGCAATCACACGGGTGCCAGGAATGCCGCAAACGGTACCATCACGGAACATGGTTCCCTGAAGGTAGGCCAAGTGGACTTTCTTTCCGTTGGGGATGATGTTGTTGTCGTTGTGCTTGACGGAATCAGGCAGCTTGTCATCATCATCGTCTTCAAACTCCATACCCATGAGCAAGCCATGAAGCACTTCCTTTTGGGCCACAGCAGTTTGAGGGTCAATCATCCACGGTTCGCGAAAGATGTCGTTGAACAAAGAAATAATCGGCATAGAAAAAAAATTGGTTTTTGGTTCGGAGCAAAAGTATTTTCCACGCCGTGGTGTGTGGTGACTAAAAAAGAAGTGCCCACCTTGGGAAAGGCAGGCACTTCAACAACTAAAACTAAAACTTATGGTAAAAATCAAGATGCTTACATTATTGGCGTAAGCGTTTCGTACTTCACGGTCATGGCCGTTTCAACGGCATTCATGCTGTTGCTCTTGGAGGGGATGAGATAGGCCGGATAGGTTGGTGTACCTATTTTATAATGGTCGCCGTTCACAGCCCACACGTGCACCACCAGCGGGCGGCGCTCGTATTTCTTGGCCAGCTTGCGGTCATACTCTGTACGCACCACAAACTGAACCTCTTGGCGGTACTTGTTGCCTTCCTCGCCTATATCAAGATCCTCAGTCATAGAGGAATTGTCTTGGTCGATGTTACGGAAGCGGTGGATGCCGTCGATGTAGACGTCTTGGGCCAGGCTGCGTTCGGCCTGTTGCTCTTGGGCCTGTTGGGTCCAGGTGTCGTTGACTTCGTTTTGTTCGACGAAGCCGATGGTCTTGAGGGCTACTTTGTTCATTTTTCAGGTTGGTATTTTTGCGTTAAAATCTACGACACGAGAATTGCGATTTTTTTTCTTTTCAGCTTGGAAAAACCGCGACATGAGAATTGCGTAAAATTCAGCAAACCAACGGCGAACGCTTGTTTTCATCCACCTTGTCGCGGTGGCGGTACCAGTCGCGGGCTGCAGCGGCGAGGTCCTTCTTGGTGAAGTCGATGTGGTACTGGATGAAGAAGGCCGTGATGCCCTCTTTCACCCGACTGTCCTTCCCGTTCCTGTCGCGCTCCTTACCCTTCTCGATGTAAGCGTCCACATAGGTTCGCAACTTGCTCTTGAACTCGTTCTCGAAGAAGCGTTTCACGCGGTACTGGCCTTCCTCGCTGAGGCGGTTCCTCCAAAGCGTGTTGCAAACATACACAGTCTGCCCGGAAGAGTTGTACACTTTTTTGTTGCCCAAGGGCAGTTCGATTTTGATGGTCTCGTCATCTATTTCCTCAGGTTCGCCGGTGGTCAGTTCTAGGTAGGGCATGATGATGTTGAGGAGGTTGGAGCCTCGTTCCAACGGTATGGTGTCCGACTGGTAGCATCCCATGAGGAAGCGTTTGTAGCGTTGGCCGATTCTGGCAGTCACATAGAGTCCTTTCATGTTTCGTGTTGTTTTTGCATTAATATTTTATCTCCGTTAGAGGTATATTTCCCGTGTTACAGTTGTTACAAGTGTTACACGCTGATTTATAAGTATTTGGTTGTAACAAACTGCACATTAATTGTAACAGCTGTGTTACCAACATCGAAAAAGAGGCATTTTGTAACAAACTGTTACACTTTGTAACACCTTGTAACATACTTAACTTATTGTTTTTCATAGTTGTAACATTTGTAACACTTGTAACAACCATTTTTGCCACGTGAGATTTATTAATTATTTCGGAAAATACGTATTTCATTGTAATTCAATCAATAGGGTAATTCTTCTTCTTTGTTGGTTTTCGGGTCGAGGTCTTCCAACTCCACTTCGATGGAGAGTCCGTACTTGTTGGAGAGGGCTGAGTAGTCGAAACAGAGCGGTCGTTTGCTGGTGGTGCCGGTGGCGAGTTGGCCGTTGGGCTGTTTGTTGGAGAAACGCATCACGCCATACTTGCCGAGGTATTCGGGTGAGTTTTCCAGATAGTAGATGATGGAGCTGTCGGGCAGCGGCACAATGCCGTTTTCCTTTGCCTTATAGGTGTAAGCCTGGTACCATGCGTCGGGATTGAGGAAGAGGATGGGTCGGGTTGTGGCGAAGTAGGTGCCATTCGGCATCTTGTTGGTCTTGAGGTCGGCGCGGTACTCAATGCGGTAGTCGGCGTTGATGGTGAACTTGCCTTCCATCTGCGTGCGTCCGATTTGACGCCAGAACATGCCAATCTCGTTGCTGGTGGTGGTCATCGCGTTCTGACGGCGTATGCCTTCGGTGATGATCTTGAAGATATCGGCGTAGGTAAAAGGCAGGTCAATCAACGTTTCGATGGTACGGTAGGCGGCGGCAATGGTCACCCAGTTGTTGACGATGCGGCTCTCGCAGGTGGTGTCGCCAATGGCATCCATCACCTCAGAGGCGGTGGCGGCATACATGGCCGCGAAGTTCTGCTTGAAGGTTTCGCGTTGGTTGAGGATTTCGAGGGTGAGATGGCTGAAACCCAGCTTACGCATTCGGTCGAGGTCGGCGAAGGCGTTGCGTTCGGCGGTGGTGAACTCCGTCTTGTTGAAGGTGAGGTAGACGAAACGGCTGAAGAGGGCGATGTCGGCGGTGGCCATCTCCTGGCCGCTGATGATCACGCCGGAGTCGACCTTGGTCTGTTCGCGCTTCTTGTCGCGGTCCATGTTCATGCGGGTGCGGCCTGCGCTGTCCCACAGGCCTTTCAGGAACTCGCGCTTATCCAGGTCGATGTTGTTCTTGAATTCGTCCAAGTGTACGATGGCATCGGAGCACTGTGCCACGGCCTCTGAGAGTGCCGCGATGGTGGAGTTGGACAGGTTGGGCGGGATGTTCTGGATGATAAAGAAGCTCATTAAGGTGTGACCCAGTTCCGACTTGCCGCTGCCCTTGGGACCGAAGAGGTTCAGCATGGGGAAGGCTTTCACCGTCGAGGTTATCACATCGCGGAAGAGGGTGGCCACGAGGAAACACAGGCCGACCTTGGCGTTGTCGCCAAACACCTTTATCATGGCTTCGGCCACCTGACGGAGCGGGATGCTGCTGTAGCCGTAGTGCCAGAAGCGTTTCTCGAACTGGAAGAGCTGGTCGTCTTTGTAGATCTTCGACGCGCCAGGCAGGTAGTAGTTCTGACCGTCTGGCAGGCTCACAATGCCGTAGTCGTCGGTCTTGATGAAGTTGCCTTGGTATTGCACGCCGTTGCCGAAGGCGTAGAAGCCTTGCTTCTGCCAGCCGAGCTGTGTGATTTCGACGGCGGTCTGCGTCTGTTCGTAGAGGTAGCGTTTCAGCTTGATAAGGCATTGCTCGTTGGCCTCGAAGATGTAGTTGCCCAAGCCTTCCACCCTTTGGCGGAACTTGGAGAGGCTTACCAGGTCTTCCTGTTTCAGTTCCACAATCTCGCGGCTTCCGGCTTCGTTGCGAAGCTCGTAGAGTCGCTTGGGGTTGATGGCGTCCTTGATATGGAAGAGCGGGCGCATGGTGAAGTTGGACCAACGCAGCTCCGTCTGTCCGCTCAGTGCCCAATAGCCGCCGCCGCTCTCGTAGAAGCCGTATTTGGTGAAGCCTTCCTTGCTGAAGGCCTTCTCCTCCACTTCCTTTTGCTTCTGCGCCTTGCCTGCCTTGGTGACGGCCTTGCGCCAAAGCGTCGGGTTGTTATAGACGTCTTTCAGTTTCTTCAGGTAGCCTTCGATGGTCGTCTCGTCGCCGATGCTGGCCACCATGGCGGCGATGGTCTCAATATATGAGGTGGCGGTGTCGATGTTCTCGGCGCGGTCGAGCAGCTTGTGGGCGTACCAGATGATGAAGTCGTCTTCCTTCACCTCCTTGAAGCGGCTGCGTGAGGTGAAATAAGTGTCGGGGTCTTGCTTGGTGTCGTTGTCGTCGTTGGGGATGGCCTTGATGAGGACGCTGTAGCCACGGCGCAAGGCCTCGCAGCCTATCTTGATGGCGGTGGCTTCGCCCGGGTTGGTGCCGTCTTCCTTGGTCACGTCGGCATCGGGCAGGAGGCAGAGGATGCGTTTGCCCGACTTGGGGAAGCATGATTGCATGAGGTCGAACTGGTCGTCGCCCATGGTGCCGGTGCCGAGGGGTGCCACGGTGTTGGGCACGCCGATGATCTGCATCCGCATGACATCGGGTGCGCCTTCGGCCACATACACCTTGCCCGTGGCGCGGATTTCGGGTTTGGCCACGTCGAGGCCGAAGAGCGAGGTCTTCTTGTGGTACAGCTCGCTGTCGGTGGAGTTGAGGTATTTGGCAGGGCTTTGTCCGCTGAGGTCGCGGCAAGTCCAGCCTTCTATCTGGTTGGAGCGGCTGCGTATGGGGATGGTGATGCGGTTGCGGAAGAAACTGTAGTCGTGGCCGTCTTTGGTGCCCACGATATTCAGTTCTTTGAGCATGTCGAGGCTGATGCCTTGCTGTTTGGTCCAATCAAGGAGCGCGTTGCCGGGAGGTGCGAAGCCTATGCCCGTCTCGCGGATGTAGTCCATGGGGTTGGTGTCCTTGCCACGGACCGCCCAGCGTTTCAGGGCGTAGTCCTTGGCGGGTTGGTTGGCTTCGAGCTGTGCGACGAACCAGGCGTTGACCTGCTGGGTGATCATAAGCAGGGCTTCGCGTTTGGTCTCGCGGGCAATCTCCTCGGCGGTCTTCTCGCGCTCGTTGATTTCGATGTTGGCGCGTTTGGCCAGACGGCGGACGGCTTCGGGGTAGTTGCAGCCTTCGCGTTCCATCACCCACTGGAACACGTCGCCGTGTTTGCCGCAGCCGAAGCAGTGGTAGGTCTGCCGTGCCTGGCTGACGGTGAACGAGCCGGTCTTCTCGGTATGGAAGGGGCAGCAGCCCACGAGGGTTTTGCCTTGTGGCTTCAGCTTCACTTCGGCGCTTACGAGGTCAACGATGTCGACGGCTTCGGCGATTCGGTTTATGTCGATTTTGGAGAACATGGTTCTAGTTGTTCAGTTGGGAGTTGTTCAGTTGTTCAGTTTTTCTTGCTATCGTGCTGACGTGCTATCGTTCTTTCGTAGTCCTTACGGGTTTCTTCGAGCATTTCGTCGAGGTCTCTTAATTCTTTGCCTTTCTCCGACCATGAATTGTATAACTTTCGGGTCGCTTCTTCAATCTTTTCAAGCGGCTGATGCTGCCAGCAGTATTCGCAGACGGCGGAGAAACCCATATAAGGTAGTGTTCTGTAGTTGACTCTATGATGTTCAATCACCTTCCATGGGAGGCCGCAACAACGGCAAGTGCTGTAACCAGGGTGCAATGCCCTGAACATGGCTGCCACGATGGGCTTTCTCTTCAATCGTTCTATAATCAAGTTATTCATTGTGCTGTGTTTTTGTGTGTTGTTCAGTTAATGCTTTTTGCTTTGGTAAATGTGGCATCGCGGCACGGGATTCAATGATATGCGGCCAAGGGCTGCACCTCTTTGGGCGGGATGCTGAGGCTGCGGGTTGAGGGACAGTCGCCGCGATGCCACATTGGGTTTTCGGGGGGGGTGCCGGAGGCGCAAAAAGCATTATGGGAGGTTCCCTCCCCAGAACTGGTTGGCCTGGTTGGTGTCGATGGGCGGTTGGTTGTCGTTGTTGCTGGGCTTGAGGTTGGCGATGAAGTAGTTGAGGTTGGGGTTGCGGTCGTCCTTGCGGCAGTAGGCGGTGATGGAGTGTGTGTTGCCGTGTTCGTCGGTGCGCTGCATGTCGTTGACGTTGATGGGCAGCAGCATGTGTTCGCCGTCTCTGAAGTTGGCCCTGCGGATGAGTTCAGGTTGTTGCTGGACGAGGGCTGCGATTTTGGTGAGGTCGAGTTGACCGTAGAATTGGTTTGTCATGATAATTGAGAATTGATAATTGAGAATTTTAGATTTCAAGATTTTAGGGTTATCGTGCTATCGTACTTTCGTGCTGACGTGCTAACGGGATTTCGTACTTTCGACGGGGGTTGGGGCTTCTTTTGTGGGATAGGGATTTGGCTTCCCTATGTTGAATCTAACACTAGAGATTGGTCCTCCGACATCTTGCCTTGGGATGATGGCTTCATGGTCTGTCAGGTTGGGATAGGGCTTTGGCTTTGGCATGTCGTCGCCGGAGCTGATGATGCCGCCAGGCTCGAAGGTTGGTGTGGGGTCTTCTTCGGGTTCCCGCTCTGGATCCTGCGACTCTGGAGCGGATTCCTCATGAATCAGATGCTCGATACCGTCGCCGTGGTGGTTGGGGTCGGTGATGTCTAGCAGCTGCTTGTGTAGCTTGCCGAGTCTGTCCTTCAGTGTCTCTTCCTGCCATTCTTTATCCTTTACGTTGAGGCGGAATTTGTCGAAGTCAACAGGGTTTAGTCCGTGGAGTTCGGGAGGGCGGCATGTTATCACAGTTTTTTGTTCCTCATAGTAATTGTTCAGTTCGATGACTTCATCGACGCTGATTTCGATTTGGCATTCTGGATAGGTGATTTTCATTTCAGTTGGCAGTTTGGAGTTGTTTTTCAATGATTCTCATGCTTTCGGCTTTGAGTTTCAGGCAGGCACGTTTCACCCATTTGGTGCAGGGGTATCCGTCCTTGGGGCCAAATCCAACAGTCTGTTTGAAGGCGACTCCGTTTTCTGTTTCAACGCGTTCCATTGGGGTTTTGAAGAAGCCAACATGTTTTAGGGCTTTCTTCAGTTTGCGGGGCACTTTGCTTTGTTTTCGCATCAGGCGCTTGAAGGCTTGCTGGTCTTTTTTTGTCATCTTGAAGGTGACGGAGTTGTGGAATACCATCGGCTGTGCGAGTTCTTCCTCGTCAGGTTCCGTTGGCCAAGGGTTGATGTCGGATTGCAGGTTGACTTCAAACTGCTGGCCTGTCTTCTGGTCCATCAGGATGGCACGACGTAGGACTGTCTCGTTCATGGCCTCTCTCCTTTCTTGTCTAGTTCGGCTATTAGGGCGTCGGCGTAAAAAACCGCGTTTTCTGCAAGCATTTTTGCGAATTGCTTATTGTTGTCGAATGCCATATCTCTTAAAAATTGTGCATTTCCTGGTTCCAAAAGTGCCTGCATGGCCATTCCCGCGAATTGGTAGCGGTATTCTTTTTGTTGGGTGATGTTCATAGTGGTTTGAATATGTCATTATACATTCTGGATGTGGTTCCTTGGTGCTTAATTTTTCGCACAATCGCCATTCTCTTTCTCAATAAATGCACCGCTTTCCATATCCATTTGGTGTGCGGGTAGCCTTCTTTGGGTCCGATTTCCATGTGGGCGATTGAACCTACTCCGTTTGGCATTTTGATTTCCTCAAATCTTGGCCGTTTATATTCCAAGTGTTTGAAGGCTTTCTTCAGCTTACGGGGCAGCTTCTGTTTGCCGCTTAAAGCTCTGATGAGTTTTCGCCTTTGGTTGGCCTTCATCTTTGTCTTCAGCGTGAAGGTGCCGGAGAGGGTGAGCGACTTAGGCGGTTCCGGCTCGGTCTCGGTTTCGATGTCATCTATTGGCCACGGTTTAGGGGCGATTTCAGTCAATGGTGTGGCTGCAATCATCTGTCCTGTCTCTTTGTTGATCAGGAAGCCTTGGACTATGCCAGGCTCGTAGTCGATTGGAAATTTTGTTGGCATTGGGTTATTCTCCTTTCGTTATATTTTACTTATGCAATCTTTTGGTCTCATCCAGGCTGTGATATGCAGGATGTGCTTTCCGAAACAGATTGCCCATCCACGTCTTATATTTGGCTTTTTTGACTTCTGAAGCCTATGACATCTTGGTCCTGAGCACCAACACGTCACGTTTCTTATTTCGAAAAAATCCCCCGTGGACGAGGTTCTTATCATATCGTGCAGTAGTTGCACTTCAATTATCATTCTTCCTATTTTCATGATTGTCGTTGTATTCAGTTCCGCAATATTCGCATGTGTGGCCATGGAGCGGGGCACCGCATTGGGAGCACACGCGCGGCCTCTTTTCAGGCATGGTTGCGGTACTTCCTATTATCCCTTTGACAGCATTGACCAACGCTCTTTGGGCCTCGATTACTTGATTGGGGGGAAGTATCGCTTCGTTGGCACAAACTCTTACAACTGATGGTAGTGTTAGCTTTCCCATGGCGTTATTGTTTTGGAAATTTCATGAAGGCCACCCAAAAGGTTTTGCCGCGCTTGTGGCCAAAGAGCGGCTTTTCGTCTGTTAAAGCGAGGACGGTTTTCAGCTTCAGTTGGATTTCAGCCCATTTGAAGATGAGAACGCCGTAAGGTTCTAGGACGCGAAAGCATTCCTTGAAGCCCATGGTCAATTCTTGCTGCCAGTCTTTATCGAGTTTGCCAAACCTTTTGTAGAAGTTGGCTGCTTTTCCAGCCCAAACAAGATGAGGCGGGTCGAAGACGACCATCTTGAAGCTGTTGTCCGGGAAAGGCATATTGGTAAAGTCGCCGATAGTGTTCGGGTGAACTATCACCAGTTGCCCGTCTGACAAATAGACTTCCTCATCGCGGATGTCCATAAACTCCACGAAAGGATTGTCTTTGTCAAACCAGAACATCCGGCTTCCACAACATGCGTCTAATATGGGCTTACCGTCGTTGGTCATGCTCTTACAACTTTAGCGAGTGTCTCGACTAACGCCTTGGCCATGTTGACCTCCACGGCGTTGCCGATGTACTTTTTTTGTTCGCTCTGGGTCCCGATGAGGATATAATCTGACGGGAAACCCATGATGCGTTTCAGTTCATCCACCTTCAGCATCCTCATACGGATGTCGACGATTTCATACAAGGCCATGAACTCCTTGATGCGGCGAGTCATCGGCGAGTCATCCTCGAAGATGGCAATGCCGATGCCTTCTTTCGTGGTGACGAGGTACGGCGGCATCTTATCCATGCGGGCTATCAGGGTGAAGCAAGGTTGGTCGATGCTGCCGCCATCGCTCTTGAACGAGAACGGATTGGCGAGGTATTGCTTGACCGAAACAAGTTTCTGTTTCGGGGTGGGCATTACCGTGGGATTTGGTTTGTCCAAACCGGACAACTTGCCACCTGCGCCATACTCGTTTTGATAGAACTGGGTGGTCGTCACCATGGCAAATCGGTCTTTTGCGGTCTGTGTCGGTGCAGGCTCTTCGATGGAACGGTTGAAGCCGTTGCCATAAAAAGCCGTGACAAAAGACTGGTTACATTTGCATGTGAGTGTTCCGGCTGGTTGTTCTACGCTGGTGTTTTTACTGCCAGGGTCGCCGCTGAAATGTTTGCTGAGGAACATCACCTTGGCAAATCCGAGGCGGTTCTGACAGGCCACTGTTGGTGCTGGCTCGTCAGTACCAGGCGCGACATACTTGTTCCTTTTGTTCATCGAGTTGTATTTCACAAGGAAGTTGTCTGTGCCGTGAGCCACAAACTTGATCAGTCCGGAATAGATGCGTTCAAGGGTCTTTTCGCAAAGCGGTTTCTTTCGGCCAAAGATGCTCTCACCTTCGTCTTCGAGGTCAAGCACTTCGCGCACGGGCTTCCATTTGCGGTACATCGTGTCGCCGAAGATCTCCAGACCCTCGTTGCCTTTCTTGGAATAGGTGGCCACGGGAAACACCACCGGCAGACCTTTCTTGCCGAAGATGGCAAAGAAGCGTTTGCGGCTGGTGTAGGCCCCGAAGTCGGCGGCATTAAGAATGCGGTGGTCGAAGTAGTAGCCGTAACTGCGCACACGGTTCACCCATCGCATATAGCAGCGGCCTTTGTCGCGGCTGATGGGCTTTCCTTTCTCGTCCATGTCGCCCCACGACATAAACTCTTCGACATTCTCAATCTGGATATAATCGGGATTGAGCACTTCAATATATCTAAAGAGGTGTTCGGCAAGGGTACGACTGTCGGCATCACGCGGCAAGCCTCCCTTGGCTTTCGAGAAGTTGGTACATTCGAGGCTGGCCCACAACACCACCTTGGCACCAGGATAGAGTTTGCGGCACTTGGCCAGGTGAGCGGCCAATGGCGCAATGTCGAGGGTGCGGATGTCCTCGGTGAAGTGCAGCGCGTCGGGATGGTTGGCGGCGTGGCTGGCAATAGCGTTGGCATCGTGGTTGACGCAGGCGACCACGATGGCGCATTTCTCGCCGCCAATGCGGGCGGCTTCAACGCCCGTGGTGGTGCCACCGGCACCACAGAAGAGGTCGATGTATAATAATTTAATCATGTGTCTTGGGTGGCTCTATGCCACATTCTGTTGTTAAGTGTGTCATTGAATGTCCGTCAGGGCGTGTGCAGTGTGCCGATGTAGTATTGCACCAGGTTCGTGTCAGGTGAAGGAACTCTGCAATTGGGAACTCGCGCTGTATTTCGTGTAAGGCTCTGACATCGGTCCTGGCATCAATGCCGGTGAAGGTGATATGGCAAAGGTTTGCTCGTTTCATTGTGCATATACTCCGTTTTTGACTTTCAGATTAAGTTCAAGTCTAAAATCGGATGAGATTTCAAGACTCATTTGTGCGTAAGCAGGCCTTTGGAATAAATCCTTTACGTGATCATAGGCTTCGATGCGGTTCCTCGCTTCAAGAAGAATATCTGAAGCATCGTATGGTTCAACAACGAGAACGGTGGAGTTGTCTTTTAGTTTGACGACTATTTGAGCCAATTTGTCCATCACCTCCTGATTGGTGAGGGTTGAGAATTTGGTAGGTGTCATTGGGCACCTCCTTTCATCAGCTCGGGGTTGTCGTGAATGTTGCCGATTACCCTATAGTTTTCATGGATTTGCCCGTAGAATGGGCAGAAGCCTTGTTTGTTTTTGAAGCCGAAAGCTCCTTCTTTTTGGTCAACGACGGCGATGTAGGTCGATACAGTTTCCTTGTTATGTCGCAATGTGACTTCAATAATGTCGTCCTTATAGATTTCGGTTCCTTTGCCGTCTTTTATGTCTGTGAACTGGCCGACGGTTTCGGGGTCAACGCTATAAGACTTAATTCCATCTGGCGTTTCAGTTTGAATCGCCCAAAACCCGCTGTATTCGGACTTTTTCTTTCTTCTGGTTGGAGTAAAGGCTATTTCACGGAATAAATCTCCATAAATCCAATTGCCGTTGGCAATTCGCTTCCCTCTGAATCTAATTGTTCTCATTGAGCACCTCCTTTCCGTTCCTGAAGCAGGGTGATGTCAACATGGATGTTGCCGATTCGCTTCCACTGATGTTCCATTGTGAGAAGATGATGATTCCAACGGCCGTTAGCGAAGCAGAATACATTACCATATTTATCATCCTCGTCCTCTATGCTGGCGACATTGGCCTCGTTATCAATTGTCAAATAGCCACGCCCGACAGTATAAAGCAGTCGGCGATAGGCTCCCCATAAGCACACATAAACGCCGTTTTCTCCTGGCTTGTTCCAATAGTTGTCAGTGCCATGGTTCAATAGCACAAACAAGTCGCCATCATACACATGCATTGTTGTTTTGCCGTTCATGTCGTTCATGCAATCGCGCAAGTCGCTGATGGAGTCCACCCAAGGAACGATGCATAGGATTTCCACATCATCGCGGCGTTCCATGTCGGCAATCATTGCCAAGTTCTTTGGCGAAGTGAGCCAGTATTCAAACAACTGTGGCTCTCCACCATTATACTTTGCCCATACACCGATTCGGTTTTTATCGTCGTAAGGCTCTCTTCCCAGAAACGACTCAATACTACGGTATGTGTCGGCAGGTTTCAGTTTCATCGAATGCTCCAATACTTGTTGTGCCTTGGATAGTGTCTCGATTGTCTCATCAACTTGGTCGTCATTCCAATACCATGCGCCATTGGCGATACGGTTGTACTTGGTGTAGAGCATTTGAGCCTCCTTGACGGACATACCGAAAAGTTCTCTTGCCACTTCGTTGAAAGCATCGGGCGAGTGATTGTCGCCTTCGCGTTTGAATTGCGCAAGCCTCTTGAAGAAGGCAACATCATCGGCCAAAGTGATTTTATTATTTTCCATATTTTTTTCCTTTCAGTTTTTGACTTTCAGATTAAGTTCAAGTTTAAAATCGGGTGAGACTTCAAGACTCATTTGTGCGGATGCAGGCCTTTGGAATAAATCCTTTACGTGATCATAGGCTTCGATGCGGTTCCTCGCTTCAAGAAGAATATCGGTAGCTTCGGCAGGTTCAACAATGATGACGTCGGCGTGTTCTTTTAGTTTGACGACTATTTGAGCCAATTTATCCATCAACTCCTGATTGGAGATGGTTGAGAAATTGGTAGGTGTCATTGGGCACCTCCTTTCTCTGCTATCTCAAACTCTACCATAGGGTTGTCCTTATAGAGGGTGTAGAGTGTTAGCTTGTTGCCTTTGATTTCTTTCCTTACGCAATCCGTTAGGCGGTACCTGGCGTTTCGTTTTATGAGGTGCGTTTCGTCAATGGCGCGTTCGAGCCAGGAGAAGCATTGGTCGCATGACATGTCGTTGATGTCTTCGAAGGGAAACCATTGCTTCACTTCATACAGAAGCTGAATCAGCCATGTTGGGCGTCTTGAATCAATCATGAATGTTTTTATTTTCAGTTCTTTCTCTTTCATTTCGCGTTGTTTTTGTTGGTGAATAATATGCAAGCAGGTTGGTCGACGCGGACGCGGAGATAGCCGCTCTTGGTTCGGCCGCTTTTGTGGGCCGTGCAGACCGACAGGCGGTTGCGTCCGTCGTGGCCTTGCCTGACCGTTTGGCGATTGGCGCAGTGTCGGCAGGTGTTGCCCTGCATGATGCGGCGCACTTCGGGGTCGGTGTATTCCTCTATGTCGAACAAGGTGTTTTCCATGGGTCATTCCTCCGGCTGTTTGGCAAGCCAGTCCTGACAGTCTTCAAGACCGGCTTGGCCGTGGTTCTCGCTTCGGTAGACTGCAATGCTGGTACCGCGCAATACCACGCTGTAGTTGTTTCGCATATCCATCACGATGCTGTATTTCTGTTGCTTTTTCATAGGTCAGAAGGGTATGTCAATTAGTGGGTCAACATTGCGGAAGTGTTTTATTATAGCTTCAACCATATTTGTGAATGTTGGGACACATCCACTCAGATCTATTCCGAGTTGCTGCAGCAATGGGTCAAGTTCGGAACGCTCTCCGTTATATGTACATACTGCACACCCAAATTCGTCGAAGCCAAATTGGTATCCATTGTAGCTATATATCATGGCTTTACGAAATTTAATGATGAATGTTTCGTGGTCGGGTGCGCCCCACTTGGCTTTTCCCTTGCCTCGACTTATCCCGGCCACCTCTTTTAGCATTGTCGTTTGGGTATATCCACGGTGAAGGCGGACATGGGTAATGTCGGTAGGCACTACAGCCTTGCATGATGGGAGTTGGACATTACAATCGATGTTGCAGAAGTTCTTCTTTCCGAAGCCGCGTTTCACCCGCCCATATTTGCAGATTCGACTGCACCAATGGGCGGTTTCTTCGCGGTATTCCTCTGGCTTTTCGCCGCTCTTGATCATGTCGTACCACTTGTGGCACAGAATAAGGTCAAGGATTTTCATTGGTTGCCTCCTTTTATGGTTATTCACATTTTACCAATTGGGTCTGATATTCCTGAAAACCTCTACGACGAAGGTCGGCATTTGCTTCTATGGCGAATTGAAGCGTAGGTGAGTTGCAGTACTCAACCCATTCTGAATCGTAATTCAGCAATAACACTTTCCATTTCATCACTCACCTCCATCCGTTTTGTTTGTCGATAATGAGCAACATCTTTGCACCACGGTCGGCACATGGGCGGTCGCCTTCCTTGACGTACTTGCGGGTGGCAATGATTTCGTCAAGCTGGCTTTCTTCCATTTCGCGCAGTTCGCTCATGGTGTACTTCTTTTCGGGTTCCTTCTTGGCTTTCATTGCTTGCCTCCTTCCTCTTCCAAAGGCTTGCCGCAATATGGGCAATACTTTGGGTACATGCCGACTTCGAATTTCCTCGTTTGCTTGCCGATTCTGACACGGCCGAGAACGGGATTGGTGAGAATAAGACCCGTTTTATTAGAATTTGAAAATACCAGGGTCTTGTTTTGAAATTCTACGGGTTCAATAACTTCGCCATCAGGGAAGCGCTCTTTCATCTTCTCGGTAAGCAGATCTTCAAGTCTGTGAATGCAATCGCAACTCATTTGGAACCTCCTTCCTTGATCTTGAAATTGTCAGCCATATCGTTGAGGCCGGCGACACGGAGCAAGTGCTGCAGCTCATGGACATAGTGAGCATCTATGTATATCTTCGCCGTCCATTCCCTGTTTTTCATTCGTTTGATTTCGAATGTCGAGAACTTTAGGTTGTAATCTAACTGAGCATGGTTGTCAAAATCAGCAAGGTTATGGCAGCACCTGCACGTGTAGCCTGATTTTATAAACCCATTCGCTTCGAGGATTTCTTTCGTTACATGTATTGGATGCAGCTCCTCGAAGTCAAACTGCCGCTCGGCCTCTTCCATATACACGCCGTCGGGCATTATCATTGCCACACGCGTGTACATCGTTGGAACCATGCATTGATCGGGCTCCACCCAATCGCCTATCATAACTTCATTGGCTTTCATTGCAGGCCTCCTTCCTCCATTTTGTACCAACAGCCGTTGAGATCAACCGCGTATTTGTCTGACGCACCCTCAGCCCATGCGTCAATTTGGTCGAAATCGTCGCAACTGAGATTGTAGTTTCGGCGCTTACTCATAGTGCACATCCTTTCTCAAGCACGGCCAGTTTGCTATGCTCGTTGCAGGTTGGTAGTGTGATGTAGGCCGGAATGGGCTTGCCTGTTTTGCGGCAATAGGTCGACAGATGGCCGCCTCTTCCGATGAAGAAGCCGCTATCGTCGCAGTTGTCGCATGTGAGTGTTGTTGTTGTTTTGTTCATGTTGTTGTTGATTTTGAGTTAGTGAATGATTGGTTATGATTCTTCGGTGATTTCAAACAAAGGCTCGTGATAGCCCAAAAATTTGAATCGCAGATTGTTATTCAAAGGCTTGAACCTTTGCCCTGGCATGATAAATCTCTTTTTGTTCTCGGTTTCTACGCAGCCTTTCAATTTGGGAAAGCTCATCGCAACATGCGCGATGCACCATTTCATATAGTAAAGCTTGTTCATTCCGCACCTCCTTCCTCGATGATTTCAACTTGAAAGTTGTCTCTGATGTAGGAAAAAAGGGCTTCACGGTTAAGGCCTTTCGGATTGCGTGTTTCCAGCATCCACGACCTTACGGTTTCGATGGAGTTCTGGCATTTTTCAGAAACTTCAAGGAGAATCCTGTTTTTGCGACCTGTAGTACAATCGTCCCAAAATTCCCTCAATTTCATCTTTTTCATTGCTGTAATTATTTTAATTTGTATTTTCGTTTGTATTTTCGTTTGCAAAAGTAGGAATAAAAATTGAAATCAATGATATATAATTGGAACTTTTTTATAAAAAAATTATAATTATATGGATTACAGCGAATTAAAATCACTGCTTACAAAAAACAATGTTTCTGTAAATGAAGCGGCTTCATTACTCGGCTACAAGGAAGAAAACAGTTTTAAGCCATCTTTTGTAAGTGGAAAAATGTATTTCTCTCGTGTTCCTCTGTTATGCAAACTGGCCGGTATTTCCCCAAATGAGTTATTTGGATGGGAAGTAGAAGGAGTCAGCGGTTCGGGGAACTATGCTTCACATATCAGCGGCGGGAATACACAAAATTCAAACGAAGCCATCATCGCTTTGAAGGAGGAGTTAAAGGAAAAGGGCGGCATCATCAAAGAAAAGGACAAGCAAATCAACCGGCTTTTGGGAATAATTGAGAAAGGAAAGAAGCAATGAGCAATCTTACCTTCATCGCCTTGGACTTTGAGACGGCCACCAGCCAGCGGGCTTCTGTGTGCGAGGTAGGATTAGCGTTTGTGGAGAACGGCGCAATAGGCATGTCGCGCTCCAATCTCATCCGTCCACCTCATAACCAATACGACAGCGCGAACATTGCCGTCCACGGCATCACGCCCATAATGACGGACATTTCGCCTGGCTTCGATATGTTCTGGCCTACCTTGGCCAACATCTTACAAGGCAAAACCGTAGTGGCGCATTATGCGCCTTTCGACATGGGCGTCATCCGTGAAGAGAGCCTGCGCTGCGGGTTGCCTTTGCCAGAGTTTCGCTTCGTGTGCAGTTGCGCCCTCGCCCACTATGTGTTGCCAGGTTTCTACAGTTATGGCCTTGAACCACTCTGCCAACACTTCGGCATTGCCACCGAAGGCCATCATCGCGCCGGAACAGACGCGCTGATGACGGCCAAGCTGATGCTTTGCCTGTGCGAAGTGGCCGAGGTGGACAACATCGAAGCCCTCGTGGAGAAATACCATTACCGCTTTGGCACATTCGAGGGCGGAACCTACAAGCCTTTCAACCGTGTGCGTGACCGTTCCAATGAGTACACCCCTGATCAATTCGCCAAGGACTACCAGGCTGATGCGTCTGGCTTCGATGAAGAAAACCCCTTCTATAATAAGGAGGTGGTTTTCACCGGCACGATGGCCCGTCCGCGCCATGACCTTATGCAGATGGTAATGGACATCGGTGGTCGAACCAAAGACAGCCTGACACGCTCTACGGACTTCCTCGTTGTGGGTCAACAGGACTTCCGCATCGTAGGCGAAGAAGGCATGTCGGGCAAGCAGAAGAAAGCATTGCAGATGATTGAGAAGGGTGCGTCGCTGACCGTCCTTTCGGAGAATGATTTCATGAAGATGATTTCGGGAGGTTACCGCTTCGGCAAAACCGATTTCTTGGATTTGCCCGAAGAGGAAGTTCAACGACTCGGCAAGTTGTACCCTGACTTTACCGTCTTGGATTTCGAGAAAATGAAAGGGATTTTGTACTAATCAGCCTGCACAAAATCTGCACAAAAGCAATGAAAAACGAACAAACCACATAATACTAACTGCCTGAAAACGAGAGGCCGCAAGATAATTCGGTGATTTCCAACAAGTCCTGGGTTCGAGCCCCAGCCGGGTCACTTACTAATAAAATCCCTATCTGAAAATCAATCAGTTAGGGATTTTTATTTGCCCAAATTCCCACTTCTGTGTCAACCATATTTCGCTCTGTGACATTTCGGTTCGTGTTATACTTTCCAAAGTGAATTATTATTCTTCTGGCTTTCTTAAGGTATGGATCCAAAAATCATTCAATTCGTATTTCCTTTTCCATAAATGCTCTTTGATAGCGTTGTCGGTTTCACAAATATCCAGAAGAAAT
>DGXB01000106.1 GCA_002396205.1 Bacteroidales bacterium UBA4243 | reverse complement strand
CACCCAGTAGCCAAACACGGTGGCTTTTTGGTTTACTTCGGCATCATGCACGGCGTTCTCCAGCAGCTTGGTGAAGCCGTTGCCATGGAAGATGTTGTCGCCCAAGACGAGGCAGGCACAGTCGTCGCCGATGAATTGCTCCCCTATGATGAAGGCTTGGGCCAGACCGTCGGGTGAGGGCTGCTCGGCATATTCGAAACGGACGCCGAAGTCGGAGCCGTCGCCCAAAAGGCGCTTGAAGCCCGGCAGGTCCTGTGGCGTGCTGATGATGAGGATGTCGCGAATGCCAGCGAGCATCAATGCGCTGATGGGGTAATAGACCATCGGCTTGTCGTAAATCGGGAGCAATTGCTTGCTAACGCCCTTGGTGATAGGGTATAACCTTGTGCCGGAGCCTCCGGCGAGAACGATACCTTTCATATTTTTCTTTTTTAGAACAAAACCTACAAAACTGACAAAACCTTTTTTGAGAACAAGGAAAGCAGCCAACCGGCGTGCTTTCCAACGCATCCTGACGGATGCAGATTAGCTCTCACGATGATTTAAACTTCCTGACGGCAAAGCCATCTGAACCATAGATTTCTTTTTCTTCCCTGTCATAGAAATAACGCTCAATTTCTGCAAACTTTGGATAAAAATTGACAAGGATGCCAACAGAGGCACCAACCAAACGCATATAATTGAACAATTGAGCCTTATGCTCAGAAATCAGTGATTCCACGGTTTTCAATTCTACCACAATATCCCTATTTACAAGAAAATCCAACCGATATGTGGCTTCCATTTTTTGGCCATGATAAATTGGATGAAATGTCAATTCGCGCTCAAACGGAATACCTCTTTCTTTCAACTCCAACTGCAAACCTTCTTGATAGATTTTCTCGTTCAACCCAGGCCCCAATTCTTTGTGAACCTCATGAATGGCACCTATCGTATCGTAAGCATAGTTTTTTAAAGCATCGATGTCAATCATAGTAGTTTATTTGGGTTTTATGCCACCGCAAAGTGGCTTTGCAACGGCGTGCCGGTTGCCGCCGTTGCTTGTTTCGATGGCTAAGATAATCTTTGTTTTGAAGGTTTTGTTAGTTTTGTTCTCCATAAATCAATACCCGTCAGGGTTATTCCGCTGCCAGTTCCATGAATCGCGGCACATCTCTTCGAGGCCATACTGCGCCTTCCAGCCCAACTCGCGTTCCGCTTTGGCGGGATTGGAATAACAGGTGGCAATGTCGCCCGCACGCCTCGGCTTGATGCTGTACGGAATCTTTACGCCATTCACCTTCTCGAAAGCCTTCACAACATCCAACACCGAATAGCCTTGTCCCGTGCCAAGGTTATAAATCGCTATGCCACAGTTCCTTTCGATGGCTTGCAGGGCCGCCACATGGCCTCGTGCCAAGTCGACGACATGGATGTAGTCGCGGACGCCAGTGCCATCGGGCGTGGGATAGTCGTTGCCGAAAACGCCAAGTTCGGGTCGTTTGCCAACAGCCACTTGGGTGACGTAAGGCATCAAGTTGTTCGGGATGCCGTTTGGGTTCTCCCCTATCCTGCCGCTCGGGTGGGCACCAATGGGGTTGAAATAGCGCAACAGCACGATGTTCCACTCCTTGTCGGCCTTCTGCATGTCCATCATGATTTCTTCGAGCATGCTCTTGGTCTGGCCGTAAGGGTTGGTGCAATGACCCTTGGGACATTCTTCGGTGATGGGAATGATGGCCGGGTCGCCATAGACGGTGGCCGACGACGAGAAGATGATGTTCTTGCAGCCGTGCTTGCGCATCACGTCGAGCAAGACGAGCGTGCCTCCGATGTTGTTTTCGTAGTATTCCCAAGGCTTCTCCACGCTTTCGCCCACGGCTTTCAGTCCCGCGAAGTGGATGCAGGCATCGAAATGGTGCTTTTCCATCACGCGGTTGAGGCCTTCGCGGTCGCGGATGTCGACTTCGTAGAAGGGGATTTCCTTGCCCGTCAGCTCCGCCACGCGCTCAAGGGATTTTTTATTCGAGTTGCTGAGGTTATCAATGACTACGGTCTCGTGTCCCGCAGCGTTCAATTCAACTAAGGTGTGCGAGCCGATAAAGCCAGCCCCGCCTGTGACTAGTATATTCATGATGTTTTAGAGTTAGATACTAGGTCCCTGAGCTTGTCGAAGGGCCGGTTTGAACCGTTTTAGCTTTCGACAACTCAGGCAATAATTCTCGATGATTGTTTATTAAAGCTTCCTTCTTTTTTCTATTCCAACCTTTGACTTGATGTTCACGAAGAAAAGCCTCGTCAATTCTCTGAAACTTTTCAAAATAGACCAATTCAACCGGTAAATGTTTCTTTGTAAATAGACAACCTTCTCCTGCTTGATGCTCTGCAAGTCGTTTGTCAATATCTTTTGTGCTACCAACATAATATTGGCCGTTTGAACAACGAAGAATATACATGTAACACATAGATTTCACTTCTTATACCGGCCCTTCGACAGGCTCAGGGACCTGTTTTTACTTCATTATTAAAGCAATCTCCTCAGAATCAATGTTATAAAGAGCATAAATCAATGCATCAATCTCATCTATCGCGAGGGTATCGCCCTTCAAAGCACGGTCGACGAGAACTGAAAGTTTTTGGTCTTGCTCCGCCGTAATCTTCGGGAACGGCAAGGTGCAAAGGTTGCCCTTCAGGATTTTGAGGTCATTGAAACGCTTGGTGTACAAGAAGTTGAACAACGACGAATTAAGGAAAGCCAAAACCGTTTTCGTGCTCATGCCGTCCACCTCGGGAATGAGGATATTCGCGCTGTTGAGGAACAGCCGCTGCCGGTCGTCGTAGGTGAAACACAACTTGCCCGAAACGAACTTATACACTAATTTCTCCTTGGCACGATAGAACTCCTCCTTTGCACATTGCTGGAAATCAGCACGATTGAACTTGATGTAGCGGCTCGGTGCTTTCAGGCTGTACTTGCCGATGTCCTTGCCCGTAAAGATGGGTTCCATCCCCTTTTGCGGCCTGTCTTTCAGCACTTTGGCATTATTACCCGTGATGATGCCCAAGGCCCAACGGCTGTGTGAGAGGTCGTCGTGGCGCAGGCGCTCCGCCTTGCCAATGATGGCCTCATCGCGGTCATTGAGCATCGGGATGGCGCAGAAATCGTCCTCGAGCGGCATAAACTCCTTGCGCGACACCTCGTTGTTGGCCCCATACACCAAATAGTTCTGGCTCCCAAAAACAGGTTTATTGCTGACTTTCAAGCTGATGAAATCCGTAAACACCCCTTTGAACCGTTCGCGGTAGCATTTCAGGCTCTCCATGCGCGTCTCGTGCGTCACGAAGCGGCGCAAGTCGGCATGAACCTTGATCTTCATCAATGAAGAAGGCAAGAGGAAATGCTGTATTCCATTCTTGTTCAAGAACTTGAACGACTCGGTGAAAAACAACGAGGCCTTCTCCTTCGAGGAAATGATGTCGGACGTGTGCAGATGCCCTTTTTCGGTGCCCCATGGCGGATTGGTAACGATGTAATCGAACTTCACGTCGCCAAGAGCAGAGGCCGCATGACGCATGAAGTCCATTTGATAGATTTGTGGATAAACCGATGATTCTCCGAATTTTACCATCAAATTGGCCTTAGCAATCATCACGGCCAGCGGGTCGTTGTCGATGCCATAGAGCTGCTCCAAATTAGCATGTTCCACTTTGAGCAAGAAAATGCCACTGCCACAACATGGGTCAAGGAAACGCTCACCGTTCAATACGCGAATATCGGAAAGCATCTCATTGACAATCATTGGTTTGGTGTAATACAAACCTTTCAAGATGCGTTGACCCTCTGCCGTCAGCGACTGGTAAACAAAACCAATCCAGTCGTCCTGCCGGTTTTTCAGGATTTGACGTGGAACGCTAAGCTCAATCCGTTGATAGTGTGTGTATTCCTCAAAGAAACGCTTGCGGTTGGCCTCGCTCACCTTGTTGTGCTCGACATACATGGCGCAGAGGCTGAAAATCAAGTCGTTGATAGGATGGTTTTCGGCCTTCAAGTCTTCCACGAAACGGGGCAAACTGGCCGCCATCACATAGCCCTCTGGCGTGATGATCTTTTGCGACCGGCTCTTGTTGGCCCGCCGTTGCAAGCGGTCGTCGCCATCGTTTTTCAGCTTATCCCAGTTGCGTTGGGTGGCTTTGGATATGAAAAGGTTGGTTTCCGTCATTCTACAGCTTCGCCTCCTAAGTCCCATTAAAACTACTTAACGAACTCTGTTTCAAACATTTACAAAATAGCCTAAAAAGGCAAATTAATCTTGCAAATATACATTATTTTTTGGTTTCAACGCTAATTATTTTTTGTATTGTCGAAAGTGCCGAAACCAATGGTCGGCGTACCGCAAAATTGCCTACTTTTGCAGCAATAAAAAGGAAGAATATGATACTGTGTTTGGAAACGGCTACGCCAGTTTGCTCGGTGGCACTTAACGAAAGCTGCTGCACCATCGCCTTGCGCGAAACGGAAGGGCAAAACGCTCATTCAGAAAAGATTACCAACTTCATCCGCGAGGTGATGGAGGTGGCCAAAATCGACTATAACCAATTGGATGCCGTGGCAGTGAGCAAGGGTCCCGGCTCCTACACGGGTCTGCGCATCGGGGTGAGCACGGCCAAAGGCATCTGCTATGCCGCCGACCTGCCACTGATGGCCATCGACACCCTTGAAGCCATGGCCTACGGCATGAAAATGAAATTAGGCAGCCAAATCGGCGAGAACGACCTGCTGGTGCCGATGATCGATGCCCGCCGCATGGAGGTATATGCCGCTGTCTTCGATGCCAACTTGCAGAAAATCAACGACACTGCCGCTTTGGTCATCGACGAAAACGCTTTCGAGGAATTGCGGAAGGACCACCACCTCTGGCTCTTTGGCGACGGTGCCCCGAAACTGAACAAACTGTTTGAAAGCCAATCCAATATCAGCATCGTAGACGGTTTCAAGCCTTCGGCAGCCTATATGCTCCCTCTCGCCGAAAAAGCCTTGAAAGCACAAGATTTCGTCGACGTGGCCTATTTCGAACCGTTCTACCTGAAGGATTTCATCGCGGGCAAACCGCACGTCAAGGGGTTATAAACACCATGAAAAAATTATTGTTTACCGCCATTTTATGGGCATTGGCCACAGCCGCATGGGCACAGGCGCCACACCTCTTTGAACACACCTACCCCGTGGTTTCGACCGTCAACCTCGAAATCCGCACCATGATGGATTCGGTGTCCATCGACAGCCTCAAGGCCAGCATCGAGCACCTGAGCTCGTACCATACACGCCGCTTCGACAGCCGCTTCATCTACGACGTACAAGACTGGCTCGTAGGCCGTTACCAAGGCTTCGGCACCGACACGGTGATGCTCCACGACTTCAAGGTCAACAAGCCCGGCTATCCCGAAGAGACCGCCGACAACATCCTCGCCGTGCAATGGGGCACCAAAACGCCCGAAGAATACGTCATTTGCGGGGCGCATTACGACTCATGGAACGACGACGGCTCCGACCCCGACACCATCCGTTCGCCTGGTGCCGACGACAACGCCACGGGCGTGGCTGGCATCCTCGAAACTGCCAGAATACTAAGCCATTACACCTTCGACCGCACCATCATCTACGCCAACTGGTGTGCCGAGGAAATAGGGCTTGTTGGTAGCGCAGCTTATGCGCACGACATGGCCGAACAACTTATGGATATTGTGGGCTATTTCAACCTCGACATGACGGGCTACCTCGAAGAAGGCACCGACATCCATGTTCACCTGATGTACACCACACAAGACTCATTGATAGCCGATTACGTCTACAACTTCAGCCATGTCTATTTCCCTGAAATGCCCATCCGGCAGAATTGGTTGGCCTGGGGCGACAGCGACTATTCCTCTTTCAACCGCAACGGCTACCCTGCCGTGCATCCCTTCGAGGACGTACATGCCAGCTCGCCGTTCATCCACACGCGGCAGGATGTTTTGGGCTTGAGCGTCAACAACTTGGACCAATCGAAACGCTTCACAGAGCTTAACCTCGGCTTGGTGGCCACCTTGGCCGGCCTCAACCACGACGGCATCGCCGAAACCGAGACCGCCAACGTGACGCTGTTTCCCAACCCCGCCCACGACGCGGTGACCATCCTTTCGGACGATGGCCTGCAACGCATTGCGGTCCACAACCTTATTGGCCAACAGGCCAAAGCAGTGGAATTGAATGGCGAAAACAAATGCGTCATCAACACAAACGACTTTGCCTCAGGAATTTACATGGTAACAGTAGTGACATTGCAAGGCACCGCTACGCAACGGTTGGTAGTCTACTAAATCAGCCCAATGCCTTCACGCCTGCATCAATGCGCTTGAGGGTCTCCTCCTTGCCCAAAAGTTCAAGGATTTCGCCGATGTGCGGGCCTTTGCCGGCACCCACCACCATCAGGCGCAAACCATTCATTACCAAGCCCATGTTCAGCTCGTTGCCAGTTATCCAATTGTTCAAGGTCTCGTCGATGTTGGCCAAGCTGAACGGCTCGATGCCACGGATGACTTCCTTCACCTTGAGCATCGTCTCGGCACTGTTTTCCTTCCAGCGTTTCTTCACCGTCACGGGGTCATATTCCGTCGGGGCCTCGAAGAAGAAGAAGCTCTGGTCCCAAATTTCCTTCACGAAGTTGACCCTATCTTTCACCAAACCAGCCACTTTCACGGCAAAGTCAATCGGCACGTCAAGGTTCTTCTCAGCCTTCAGCCAAGCCTGATAGTCCTTGCCGACCTCCTCGTCCGACTTGCGCATCAGCCACTCGTGGTTGAACCATTTGGTCTTTTCCACGTTGAACTTGGCGCCGCTCTTGCTGCAACGCTCCAATGAGAATGCTTGGATCAGTTCGTCCATGGTGAAGATTTCCTGCTCGGTACCAGGATTCCAGCCAAGGAGGGCGAGCATGTTGATGAAGGCCTCGGGGTAGTAGCCCGACTGCTTGTAGCCCATGGCCGTGTCGCCAGTCTTCGGGTCGACCCAATACATCGGGAAGACGGGGAAACCGAGGCGGTCGCCGTCGCGCTTGCTCAGCTTGCCGTTGCCGTCTGGCTTGAGCAGCAGGGGCAGGTGGGCAAATTGCGGAGCCTCCCAACCAAAAGCCTCATAGAGCATCACATGGAGCGGCATCGAAGGCAGCCATTCCTCACCACGGATGACATGGCTGATTTTCATCAGGTGGTCATCGACGATGTTGGCTAAGTGATAGGTCGGCATCCCGTCGCTCTTGAACAAGACCTTGTCGTCCAAAGTGTTGGTTTGCACATGCACCTCGCCACGGATAAGGTCGTGCATCACAATTTCGCGGTCTTCGGGAATCATGAAACGCACGGTGTAGGGTGTTCCATCGGCCATCAGCTTGTCGACTTCTTCCTTGCTCATCGTCAAGCTGTTGCGCAGGTGCTTGCGACTTTGGCAGTTGTAGATGAAGGTCTGCTTGTTGGCTTCGGCCTCTTTGCGGTAACGGTCGAGTTCCTCGGCAGTGTCGAAGGCGATGTAGGCGCAGCCTTTGGCCAACAGCTCGTCGCTGTATTGCTTATAGAGGTGCTTGCGGTTGCTTTGCTTGTAGGGGCCATATTCGCCGCCCACATAGTCGCTTTCGTCGAACTTGATGCCGCACCAATCCAAGGATTGCACGATATATTCCTCGGCGCCAGGCACGAAGCGCGTTTGGTCGGTGTCCTCGATGCGGAGGATCATCTTGCCGCCGTTCTTTTTGGCGAACAGGTAGTTATATAATGCGGTGCGCACGCCCCCGATGTGCAAAGGACCCGTCGGGCTGGGGGCAAATCTTACTCTTACTTCGTTCATTATGGTGATATTTAATGTTTACTAACTCTGTTGACATGAGACGCGGGACTGCGGGACACGAGACGCGAGACCGTCATTTTCGGCTGCAAAAATAAGGATTCCAAACGATTTAGGGCACGGAAAACGAAAAAAGCCCGCCAAAAGTTGGTGGGCTTGGTGAGGTACCTGGCGGACTCGAACCGCCGTCCCCGGTTTTGCAGACCGGTCCCTAACCACTCGGGCAAGGTACCCTTTTAACTACGTTGAATCTTACGATTTGCGGCTGCAAAGATACAACTTTTTTGGGAAATGCAAGTGTTTTTGCAAAAAAAAAGCGGAATGGCCGGACCGTCGCGGTTGGGCCATTCCTAAGAATACAAATGAATCAAATGAGCCGCCCCTGGCGGGGCGGTTTTCTTTCAACGCTCTTTATGCTGCTCCAGCAACTCGATGTACTTGTTGAGGTTAGCGATAGTGGTGTCCTTGGCCTTGCAATCCGCGCATTCTCAGTATGCTATCCATGACAACAAGTGCTTTTTTCTGCTCCGAAGATCTCTTCATGCACACGGCTGAAGAACGCTGTGCCCATGGGGCGGCCGAGACGCACGAACAGCTCGGCATCCATGTTGGGGAGGGCGAGCAGCGACGTTATCTCCGCCGCTTCCCTCCCCGTTTGGGTGGCTAACCATTCCCTGTCGTGGCCGCTCGCCTGCAAACACGCTTGCAGGAAACGCCCCGCGTGGAAATCTTCGTGCCGGTTGCTGTTCATCGCATTTCCTTTCGTTAAGGATGCATTACTCGGCAGGGCAGACGAGGCGCACAGTTAAACCGCACTCTAGGCCGCTACCGTACCCCATGGCGATCCAATTACTCTCGGAGCGCAAGTAGTACGCGCCAAATTGATTCCAGTACGTGGATGACCAATAGTGGCCCATAAAGCCAGCTTCGCAAATCATATACAAATAGCGGTAGCCAGCAGCAGGCAGGAAGATCGCACCAGCTTGCTCCAAGAGTGACCACTGTGCCTCAGTAAGCTTGTTCGTGCTCCACGGCGATTGTGCGTTCAGCGTTGTAAGTATGTTCACGAGAGTTGGCCATGTGAAATTGTCGGGGAACACGATAACACCATTAATTGGGGTGCCGCAAGCAGGCACACCGTTCACTGTCGTGTAGCTCATGCCTGATGTCCCTTTCAATGTCAACTGCACCTGGGCATACCTGAAACCACAGTTGCGCACATTGAAAAGGTAGTTCCACTCAGCCGTGTTGCCGCCATTGGTGGAACCTTGCAGAGTGCACCAGCCGCTGTTCAAGGTGTTGCCACCGTTGCTGATGGCATTGTAGCCCCAGTCGGCCTTTCCGCTGTTGCTGTTCAAATTGGTGTTGGCGGCACCGTATGGATAGTAGTATTGAGCAACTGGAATCGTTGACCAAGGCTGCCAGCAGATGGCTATGGGCGTGTAGTCGTTGATGCCGCTCGTACCCCATCCGAAGATGTCGCGGTCTTGCTTAATTGCATCACTGCCCTGGCCGTTGTCACCAAAGTATTCGAACTGATAATCGGCGAACTTCCAGTAGGCACCAGCATTGTTGTCGTCGGCACTACCGCTGCCTGCGCTGCCGATGTACTGCAAGTTACCCATCGAGAAATACACTTTCTTGCCATCGGCAGTAACAGTGAACTCGTAGGGGTTGTTGTTGGCATCGCCATCGGCTGTTCGGTTTCTCATCACACCCTGGTGGCTGTCGTTAGCGAAGTAGTCGCGGCGCGTGGCGAAGGGGATACAGTCGTCACCATAGGTCAACGTGCCTATGTTGTTCTTCGCGTAGGCGCGCACATAATACACGGTGTTCACGTCGAGGCCTGTCATGTCGGCTTCATAGTTGGCGATATCGGTGCCAGCCGTGAAAGCGCCGCTTGTGCATTTGATAACATTGGTGCCGTCAACGTTAGCATAGGTAAGCACTTCGGCGGGTGTGTTGCTACCGATATAGGAGGCTTTGGCGTAAAGGATACCATATTCCGAAGGCGTGCCCATCAACATGCCGCTCACAGCGCCAAGACCCTTAGCCGAGGTGGTGGTGATACTGGTCGGGCTGATGGTGGTCACCGTCAAAGTCTCGGTAACACTGAGGTCGTTGCTCACCTTGCGGATGACGCTGCGCGGGATGAAGTCGGCACCCAAATTGTTGTTATTGCTCTTCTCGAAGACTTTGGTTGAGCCGCTGTAGGCCTGCAAGGTGAAGCCATTGGCTAACGAGCCGGGGGGCACCATGATGCAGAAATAGGTGGGATCGTCGGGGTCGAGCGTCACATTGCTGCCCGAGCAGTCGAGGGTGATGACGTTCTTGGCCGCGTCGCTGTTGGTCACTTGGCTGGTCGGGTCGCCACCCGAGGTGCTGATGGTGGTGGTGCATGTGCCCCACAGGGCTTCGTTAGCCGCAGAGGTCAGCACTACGCTTGTCACCTGCACTGGCGACGCGCACACGATGGGGAAGCAGATGCCTCCCAGCACGTTCTTGAAAGGCAAGGTCTGGTCGCTGGAATAGGCCACCATGGGCATGCTCTTCTCGGCGAAGCTGTTCTCCTTGTAGGTCTGCGTGGCGGGCAGGTTGAAGGTAGCCGTGGTGCCGCTGAGGGTGTTGGCCGTGCCTGCCTCGTTCTCGATAGGATAAATGGCCACATAGTCGGGCGTGAAGAAGGTCTCGTGTTCCTCGCCAGTGTAGAAAATGCCGTTGGTGGTGCCTGCGCCGTCGGTGAGTTGGTAGGTCAGCGTTTGGCAGCCTGATGCGCCGCCGTTGTTGGCCACCTTGATGAAGTCGTTAGTAGTCCAGAGCAGGTCGGTGGTGCCGTTGGCCCAGCTCTGAGGGTCGATGTAGGTGCGACTGCCGTCGCCGCCGTCCGTCTGCTCGATGATGGCGCGGAAGCCGTTCTCGGGGGCGTCGCCTTCCGTGCCGTTGTTCTTGTTGCACGACGCGAGCGCCAGCGTGGCTATCGCGCCGAAGGTCATAAGTCTTAGGGTGTTAGTTTTCATTTTTGTTTTCTGTTGTTGTTTTCTTTTTGTCAGGTTTGATGCCCCTCACGCTGCATGATAGCTGGCGCGGGGTCATTGAAGTATTGCCCCTTCGGGGCTTGGTTCACTCGATGGGGGTCAGTTCGAGGTCGTGATACATTTTCTGGTTGAGCTGGTTGACTTGGGCTTGCTTTGTCGCAGACCATCGCGGGCCGATCTGGTCTGATGCGCCGCCATAGACCGGTGTCTCATTGCCCTCGTCATAGGCGGTGTTCACATGGTTTTGGCTGCCACCCATGATGAGTGCCAGCACTACAAACGCAATGACCACGATAACTCCAAGCAACACATGCTCGACCTCTATATGGTTGCCTCTCTTTCGCATGGCTCAAGGTTTAGATCCATCCGAAGTCAGAAATGCCGACGCCTTCTGTGTTGCCTTTCAAAGCCGAGCCGCACAATACGCCTTGCACCTCCATTTTGATGATTTCCACACGGGGTGGTTGGTAGGGTTGCCTTTTGAGGCCGCTTTCCTTTTGTTTCATCTTTTGCTTGTGTTTGTTTTGTTGATTGTGTTAATGATAGAATTTTTGCGGGCGCAAAAATAGGCTATCGACCTTGTTTTATTAGGCTATACCATTGCCTGTAAAGGGCAAATCGCCCTAAATGGGCAAGGGGTATCCTATTCAATGGATGCGTTTTCTGCCTCGGAAAGGGTCAATATATGCCTCAACAACTCGGAGTAAGGATGGAAGAAATCCACACCCAAAGCCTCTGAGATGAGCATGAGCTGTTGCGTGTCGATAACGCTCTTCTGGAAAATCTTGTTCACGGTGCGGATGTTCACATTAATCCGCTCGGCCAACCAGCGGTTGGTCTTGCCTTGGCGGCGCAACTCCTCACAAATGAGTTGCCCGATGGGTAGGTTTTTCTTCATCTTTCTGCATTTGTGCATCGGCCGCTTGTCGAAAAAACAGGTCTTCGGTAGGACACAAAAAACGTGGACAGTCATTGTCCACATTCTGAGGTCCTAGGAAAACCCGTTATACAAGACAAGTCATGCCCACGCGAATGCGTAGAAAAACACAACTTGTTCGAGTATAACAACTTTGAAATTTCCTAGGTTTCAGAATGTTTCCGAACAAATAGCTAATGCTTTGGTTTATAATATATTAAAACAAAATTTATTTATCTCGATTCATATCTATGGATTCTTTATAAAGGTGCAAAAGTACGAAAACTATTATATTCCTCCCTCCTTTCACCGCCATTTTCAGCCCAAAAAATCACCCTCCAAGCCCGGTCAGGTCGAACTTCGCTATTTTTTACACTTTTCCAATGGAAAAACTAGGCAATTTTTACACTTTTCCAATACAAAACAGGGTGATTTTCTACACTTTTCCAACATCAAACCATTCCCCGCGCCGACAGTTTCAGCCAGTTCCAAACAAACAAGGCGATGAAGAGCAACCCGCAATACACATAGAAGATTCTCAGGTCTTTACGGCGAAGATGCGTCATCGCGTAGGCAGCCATTAATATTAATAAAGGTATGGCTGGCTCGTGGTAACGCTCACTGTTGGCGGCAAACGAGAACATGATCAAGGCCAGGTACGACAATTCGTAGGCCCCAATCAACGAAAAATCGCGCCATTTCTTTTGCCTGAAAGCGATGACGATGGCCAACATTGCAAAGAAGGCAAGGAAATTGGTGACGAAAGTGCTGCCATGGATCATCTTGTTGTGGTCGGGCGATTCCTCCACCATCGGCGACAAAGGCAAGACGAAGGCACCCGGAGCCAAAACCCAACTCTGGGCCAACTCGCCATGTTTCATACCCAACGACTCGTATCTGTTCGATTGGTACTGCAAATCACTGAATTTCAATCGGTATATAATCCTCATCTCACGCCCTATGGGGGTGAAAAGGAAAACCAGAAACACGATCACCGTGGCCACCATGGTGATGATTTTGCCTTTCTTGCCCACCATGTCGGGCGACGAAAGGGCCACGAACACGAGGAAGGCAAAAACCAAACACATGCCGACGATGGTGCGGAAACCGAAGGCCAAGCCAATGAGCAAGATGGGGAAAAGGATGTTCCAAACCGTGTAACGCTTGCTGCGGATAAGGTAGTCCATGCGCTCAAGGGCGAGGATGGAGAGGAAGATCATCTCCATTTCCTTAGTGTGCACACCGCAAATCTGGACGAGGATAGGCGTGAAAACGCACATCACGGCTGCCAAACGGCCCGTGCGCTCGCCGAAGGTGCGTGAACCCAACTTCCAAACCACGATGCAAAGGTAAGCACTCATCAGGGCCTTGAAAAGCCGTGGCACCAGCCAGCTGCGCCCAAAAATGGTATAGACCAACGTCAGCCAAAGCGGAAAGCCTTGGTCGGACCAGCCCATCGTGTAGGCATTCAAATACCTGAAAATGTATGAGATGTGTCCTTTTTTCAGGCATTTCGACAAATATACGCCCGTGTCGTGATACCACCGGCTGTCGGCGGCGTCAAACTCGAAGCCGATGCCCGTCTCCCAATAATAGTAATAGCACATCACGAAGGCATAGACGGCGCGAATGGCAAATGCCGTCCAAAACACCTTGCGCCAAAAGCGTTTCGGGTCGTCGTTTTTCCAACGGGGATAGAAAACGGCCGTCAGCAGGAAGAAAAACAGCACCTCGCCCATCCCCCACAGCATCCATTTCGGCTGCAAGGCGTGTGCCTTAAACGCCACGCTGATGGCGATGAGAGCCAGCACATAAAGCCCGATGCCGATGAGGTTGATATGACGCAGCAGCCTGGTTCCCATGGTATCAATGGGTAGAGACGTAGCGCGCTACGTCTCTACAACAAATCATCGGATACTAAAAATTCCTTCTTTGCCCTTGCGTTTGGTGGCGGCACGCATCACCAACGATTTCTCGCGCGGCGTTATCGTGCCAATCTTGCGCATGTCGGCACGTTCCCACCAGTTGGGCTTGTATTCGTGCATGAAGCGGAACAACTCTTCAGAGGCCGTCAGCACCGAAGCGTCGTAACTCTCTATCACGGTGTCGGAAACCGTCTCAAACTCGATGTGGAGATTTTGGATCGACGGGTTGTAATCATAAGTGAAAGCATAATAAACGACCGTGTCTTTGTGGTGGTCCCTTTGCACGCCATGCCCGTCCTCAAAGAAATACATCATGTAGCCCTTTGTGGTATCGAAGGGGTCGTATTCCTTGTGCTTGTACGAGTCCTCAATCATCTGCCCGAAAAAGTCAGTGTTCCAATGTTCGATTTTCGACACGCCAAAAACCAGATTGATGATTTTGTCGAATTCGAGTTTGTTTTGCGAGAGGTAAACCTTCGCCACCGCCCTGCCGTGCTCGGAAGTGATGGTGAACGACGAACTCCTGTAACCTTCGCCCTCGTAGGGTTGTGTGGCGATGGTTATGTTGCCTTGATTTGTCGGCTCGCCCGCCATGGGGGCAAGGGTGTACCAATCGGCGCCGTCGTCGATGCCGACCGTCCACTTGCAGTTGGCCTTGATCTCGATGGATTTCGAGCCGGCTTCCTTGGGGAACCAAAGCTCATAATCCGACAAGGTGATGGTCTCCTTTTGTTGCGTGACATTCACCTTGACCGAGGTTTTCCCTTTTTTCGAGAGGATGGTAAAAGAGGAATTCCTGATTTCCTGGTTTTCCATCGGTTGTGCGATAACAACGAGCTGTCCGATGCTATCGCTGTCGCTATTCGTGGGTGCGACGCTGTACCAATCGGCATTGTCGTCGATGCTTAACGACCAGTCGCAATCGGCATTGATGTCGATGAAAACGGTGTCGGCTTCTATCGGGAACCAAACGTCGCACGACGAAAGGGTGATGGTCTCTTTCTTGCAACTGGCAAGGCCAAGCATCGCCAAGGCGATGATGGCGAGGATTAAATTCCTTGTTTTCATTGATTTATGGTTTTAATTAGACTTGTAGAGACGTAGCGCGCTACGTCTCTACAACAAATCATCGGATACTAAATATTCCTTCGTTTTCCTTGCGTTTGATGGTTTTCTGCCTGAGGAAAGCCTTTTGGTCGGGATTGATGGTGCCGATCTTGCGCATGTCGGCGCGTTCCCACCAGTTGTCCTTATACTCGTGGAAGAAGCGGAACAGCGAGTCGCTGGCTGTCAGCACCTCGGGGTCGTAGTTCTCGGGAGCATCGGTCACCGTCTCAAACTCGATGTGAAGAATCTGGTCGGCGGCGTTGTAGTTATAGGTGAAGGCATAGTAGACGGCGGTGTCTTTGTGGTGGTCCATCTGCACGCCGGTGCCATCGGCAAGGAAATACATGGTGTAGCCCGTGGCGGTGTCGTAAGGATCGTATTCCTTATGCTTGTACGAGTCCTCGATCATCATGCCGTAATAATCTGTGTTCCAGTGCTCAACGCTCGAAACGCCGAACACCTTGTTCATCAGACCATTGAAGTCGAGCTTGTTTTGGCTGACGAAAACCGTGCGGCGCACGTGGCCGCCAGGCGATTTGATGACAAACGAGGCTCCACGGAAATCGGCGTCGCCCAAGGCTTCAACGGTGATGGTTATCGTGGCGTCGTTTTTCCCTTCCATCTGCGAAATGGTGTACCACTCGGCATCGTCGTTCTTGGCGATGGTCCAGTCGCAATTGGCCTTGATTTCGAAGGTTTGCGAGCTTGCCTCAAGCCCAAACCAAAGGTTGTTTGTAGGGATAATGATGGTGTATTTCTTCACGCACCCCGAAAGGCTAACCACTGCCAGAAGCAGCATTGCCAACATTAAGACTCTGTTTTTCTTTTCCATAATGACGTGATTTTAAAATTTTGGCAAAAGTACATAAAATTATGAAACGAGGCGTTTTTGTTTGGTTTTCTTGGTGTTTTTGGGCATATCGGCCAGCATCTCGAACTCCATGCGATGCTTGAAAAGGTCGACAGCCTTCACCACCACGCGCACCTCGTCGCCCAAGGTGATGACGCGCCCCGTTTCCTGCCCGATGACGCGGAAGTTGTCATCGTCGAGGTAATAATAGTCGCCAGGAAGGTCCTCGTAGCGCACCAAGCCCTCGCATTTGTTGCCTTTCAGCTCCACGAAGAGACCCCACTTGCTCACGCCCGATACCAAGCCTTCAAACACCTGCCCAATCTTGTCTTGCAGATACTCGGCCTGCTTGTACTTGATTGATTGGCGTTCCATCTCCTCGGCCTGCTTCTCCATCTCACTCGCGTGGACGCACATATCCTCGTATTCCTTCTTGTCGACCGAGCCTTGCCCCTCAATGAGATACCTTTCTATCAGTCGGTGCACCATCAGGTCGGGATAGCGGCGGATGGGCGAAGTGAAGTGGGTGTAATAGTCGAAGGCCAAGCCGTAGTGCCCGATGTTGTCGGTGCTGTAGACGGCCTTGGCCATGGTGCGCAGAGCAACGGTTTCGATGAGGTTCTTCTCGCCCTTGCCTTCCACGTCTTGGAACAGTTTGTTGTAGGAGTTGACCAATTTGCTACGCGAGCTGACGTCCATCGTATAGCCGAGGCGCGAGATAAGCAGCATGAACTTGTTGAGTTTCTCGGGATTGGGTTCGTCGTGCACACGATAGACGAAGGTGTTGTTGTGCCATTTGCTCTCGGGCTTGCCGAAGGTCTCGGCCACGGTGCGGTTGGCGAGCAGCATGAAGTCTTCGATTAATTCATGCGACTCGTTCTGCACACGCACATAAGTATCAATGGGTTTCTTGTTCTCGTCGAGGACGAATTTCACCTCTTCCGAATGGAAATTGATGCTGCCCAAGGCCATACGTTGCTCACGCAGTTTGGTGGCCAGGCTATGGAAGGTCATGATTTCGTCCTTGTAGTCGCCAGGGCCGCCTTCAATCATGGTCTGCACCTCTTCGTAGGTATAGCGGCGGCACGACTTGATAATGGTCTTGCCAATCCAACGGTCGTAGATCTTGGCGTCGTCGTCCATCTCGAAAACGACGGAGAAGGTCAGTTTTTCCTCGTCGGGACGGAGCGAGCAGACGTTGTTGCAGAGCTTCTCGGGCAGCATGGGGATGGTGCGGTCGACGAGGTAGACGCTCGTGCCGCGTTCAAGAGCCTCGTGGTCGATGGCCGAGCCGGGGCGGACGTAGTGCGACACATCGGCGATGTGGACACCTACCTCCCAATGGCCATTCTTCATCTTCTGCAAGCTGATGGCGTCGTCAAAGTCCTTTGCATCAGCAGGGTCGATGGTGATGGTGAAGGTCTTGCGGAAGTCGCGGCGGCGCTTGATTTCGTCCTTGCTGATCTTGGTCGGGATCTTGCCGGCTTCCTTTTCCACCTCCTTGGGAAACTCGATGGGATATTCGTGGGCAGCCAAAATCGACTCCATCTCCACGTCGTTCTCGCCAGGCTTGCCAAGCACGCGGGTGATTTCGCCGAAGGGGTTGCCCGAGCCGTCGGGCCAATCCACGAGGTGGGCGATGACCTTGTCGCCGTCTTTGGCGCGATGCAGTCCGCCACGTGGAATGAAGATGTCGACCGGCATCCAGTCCACATCGGGGCGGACGTAGACGTAACCATGCGAGATGCTCAACACGCCCACGAAGTCGGTATGCTTGCGTTCGAGCACCTCCACGATTTCGCCTTCGGGCTTCGCGTTGTTGCGCTTGGGGAACATGGCCACGCGCACGCGGTCGCCATGCAGGGCCTTGTAGGTGTTGTTGGCCGCGATGAAGATGTCCTCGCCTTCGCCGTCGTCGGGGATGACGTAGGCCTTGCCCGTCGACTTCATCTCCACCGTGCCTTCCACATATCGCTGCTTCGGCCCGAACTGTGCCAAGCCCGCCTTGCTCATCACATAGCTATAGGGGCGCGCCTCGTCCAAAAGGCCTTGGTCTTTCAGGTCGATAAGGAGTTTATACACTACGTCCTTGCCCGCTTGGTCCTTGATACCCATGATCTTGCAGACCTGCTTGTAGTTTTTCGGGCGGAAGGGTTCGTCGGCGAAGATGCCGAGAATCACACTCGTGAAAGTGCTGAGTTTGTTTTCTATTTTTTTCTTTTTTGGCATAACTAATTCAAGATTTAAGATTTAAGATTCAAAATTCAAGATTTAAGATTAAAATGGAATGGCATATTTCAATCGTTTACAATATGTTTTATGATAACGTAACACGGGTTACGGTAACACATGTTACGTTGCAAAAGTAGGCATTTCCCGGCAATGCGCAAGTTTTTCCTTGATTTTTCTGACGTTAGATGCTTGTTTAGGCGACAAAGATATACATTGAGAGGTTGTCAGGACGATTTTTTTCCGCATTGCAAATGCTAATACTCGCTGCTCCCGAATTTGGAAATTCGGAAGAACGGGGTATAACATAATGGCTAAAAGTACTTTTACAATTAGTAGTTTCCAATAACAGTATTCGTGCTATCGGGTTTGGCAGAAAACTCACAAAAGTAATATGTCCATTCTATCGGCTTCGTTTCTGTCTTAATTCCTTGATTTATCCTGCTTACTTCTGTCATAACAAAGGTGGTGTCATTAATAATAACCCCTTCCTCTCTATAAACAAGATAGCCTAATTGCGTTGCTTTCCATCGCTCAAACATGATTTTGTTGCCTTCAACGAGAAATAATCCCCAAAACGCTTTTTTTTCTATTAACTGATTATGATGTAGAAGAGTTTCTCGTGCATATTCCATTAATTGAGACAAATCACCAGCGCCATTTCCTTGAAACAATACACCATTATTATAGAGAAATGTAATATCAGAATACTTTGTTCCATTTTCCCATGTTCGATAGAAAAACCCATCTATCCGTAATTCATTTCCTGAATACTGTGTTTTAGGAATTGTTAGAAAATCGTCCTTTGATGGATAGATTTTTGAACAACAACTTGTGATCAATGAGATCAATCCGATGACTAAAGCTTTTTTCATTTTATTTGTTTTTAATTGTTTTCTTGAAAATATAGTTTATTCATGTTTTTCACCAAAGTTCACTCCATCCGAACTGAGCATATAGTCTTGGCTTATACTTTATATATTTAAACCAAGGTGTTGTTGGGCTTATCCAATTGTGCCCTATTATGTTTTGCAGAGCGTGTCTTATGCCTTCACAACCCGTTCCAGCGAATTTGCAATTCGCTGGTGCCGAGTATGGGGATTTGCAATCCCTTTCTATGGCAGAGGCTTTCATGGCAATGATTTCTTTTCAGCGGCAAATATAGCAGTTTTTTCGGAAAAACAAGGAAGAAATGTGTGTGTGTTTCCGCATTGCAAATGCTGATATTTAAGGCAGGCGCATTGCAAATCCGCCAAAGCTAGAGCCAAAACAAAAACCCATTCTAAATATCGGATGCAAAGATAATGAAATCACCCAATTAGCCCTGTTGATAATTTTGTTGAGAAAAAAATGACGGATTAATTTGGTCGGTGAAAACAAAATGATATACCTTTGCAAAACGAGGTTCACCCCTGAAAAAGAACTATGAACCTATTGAAAACCAGCGATTTCACGAAATTTTGAAAACGAGCATATCTATATGAGCAACGGAGGACTATACATCACCAAACGAGACGGCAAGCAGGAAGCCTTCTCACTCGAAAAAATCAAAGTGGCCATCAGCAAGGCCTTCCTCGCTTCGGGGTTCTACGCCACCGACGAGGACCTCAACGGCATCCTGAGCCGCGTCCGCGTGACCAACGGCATGACCGTCGAGGAAATCCAGAACCAGGTGGAAACGGCATTGATGGCCGAACAGTATTACACTGTGGCCAAAAACTACATCCTGTACCGCCAAAAACACACCGAAGACCGCGAGATCCGCGAGAAAATCGACTTCCTGAGCAACTACGTCAACGCCTCGAACGCCGCCACCGGCTCGAAGTACGACGCCAACGCCAACGTGGAGAAGAAAAACATCGCCACACTCATCGGCGAGCTACCCAAGTCGAGCTTCATCCGCATCAACCGGCGCCTGCTCACCGACCGCATCAAGGAGATGTACGGCAAGGAACTCGCCGACCGCTACCTCTACCTGCTCAACAACCACTTCATCTACAAGAACGACGAGACCTCGTTGGCCAACTACTGCGCCTCCATCACCATGTATCCCTGGCTGCTGGGCGGCACCACCAGCATCGGCGGCAACAGCACGGCTCCCACCAACCTCAAGAGCTTCTGCGGCGGTTTCATCAACATGGTCTTCATGGTGAGCTCCATGCTCAGCGGCGCCTGTGCCACGCCGGAGTTCCTGATGTACCTCAACTACTTCATCCAGAAGGACTACGGCAAGGACTACTGGAAGGAGCCCGGCCGCGTGGTGGACCTCTCGTTGCGGCAGAAGACGATGGACAAAATCGTCACCGACTGCTTCGAACAGATCGTCTACAGCCTCAACCAGCCCACCGGCGCCCGCAACTACCAGGCTGTCTTCTGGAACATCGCCTACTACGACGAGCCCTACTTCCGCTCCCTCTTCGGCGAGTTCCGCTTCCCCGACGGCAGCGAACCCGACTGGGACGGCCTCAAGTGGCTGCAGAAGCGCTTCATGCGCTGGTTCAACCAGGAACGCACCAAGGCCGTCCTCACCTTCCCCGTCGAGACCATGGCCCTGCTCTACGACAAGAACGGCCGCTTCGTGGACCAGGACATGGCTCAGTTCACGGCCGAGATGTATGCCGAGGGACACTCGTTCTTCACCTATATCTCCGACAACGCCGACTCCCTCAGCAGCTGCTGCCGTCTGCGCAACGAAATCACCGACAACGGCTTCAGCTACACCCTCGGCGCCGGCGGCGTGTCCACAGGCTCCAAGAGCGTCCTCACCATCAACCTCAACCGCTGCATCCAGTATGCCGTCAACCACAAACTGGACTACCGTGAGTTCCTGACCGACATCATCGACCTCTGCCACAA